>JBIOVR010000217.1:0-6364 GCA_044867875.1 Chitinophagaceae bacterium | reverse complement strand
ATTGAAGAACGTCCGATGAATGTAGCAGTAATGGATGTGTACAGCCGACTGATGATGGACCGTATCATCTTTCTTGGCTACCCGATAAATGATGAAGTTGCAAATATTGTTACTGCGCAATTATTATTTCTTGATTCTACTGACAGAACAAGAGATATTAATATGTACATAAATAGCCCTGGGGGAAGTGTATACAGCGGATTAGGTGTATATGATACTATGCAATATGTAACTCCCGATGTGGCTACTATATGTATTGGTGTGG
Organism: Chitinophagaceae bacterium; assembly: GCA_044867875.1. Classification (GTDB taxonomy): domain Bacteria; phylum Bacteroidota; class Bacteroidia; order Chitinophagales; family Chitinophagaceae; genus VBAS01. The sequence continues at coordinate 6,099 of JBIOVR010000217.1, read as the reverse complement.
CGGCTTCAATGGCTTCTGTATTATTGGCAGCGGGTACAAAAGGTAAAAGAGCTGCATTGAAACATGCAAGGGTTATGATGCATCAGCCTAGCGGCGCTATAGGCGGACAGGCAAGTGATATTGAAATTACAGTTAATGAGATCAGGAAACTGAAAGCCGAATTATACGATGTGATAAATTATCATTCAGGAAAAGATGTAAAGCAGATCGAGGCAGATTTTGATCGTGATCGCTGGATGACGGCTCCGGAAGCAAAAGAATATGGATTGGTGGATGAGGTGTTGCTGATTAATCCGAGAAAACAGAAGAAAGACTAATGTGATAATGTGCCGATTTGCTAATGTGCCAATTAATTGATGAATAGAATTACTGTTGCACAAGAGTGCGACGCAAGGAACGATGATAAGAATTACAAATGTTGACTACTAAATAATAAATTATGAACAGACAGAATTTTCAATACAAAGTTTGGAAAATGGATGATGAACCGGAAGAAGATGAAAAGGAAAGAGAAGATAAGAGAGATGAGCTCCAGATGCTGAATAAAAAATTAGAACGTTACTTCTTTGACAGAAGAGAAGTGTACTTATGGGGTGTAGTGGATGATAAATCTGCAAAGGAAGTAGTATCGAAATTTCTTTTACTGGAGGCTGATAAACCTGGTGAGGAAATTAAATTTTATATCAACAGTCCTGGTGGTGTGGTAACAAGTGGCATGGTAATGTATGACACCATGCGTATGATGAAATCGCCGGTAAGTACTATTTGCATGGGCCTGGCTGCATCAATGGGGAGTATCTTATTAAGTGGTGGTGTAAAAGGAAGACGTTTTATTTATCCGCATGGTGAAGTGATGATCCATCAGCCTTCGTTGGGAGGTTCTATGCGTGGCGTAAGTGCAGACCTGGAAATACAAGCAGTACAGACAAAAAAAGTAAAAGATATTGGCGCCAGGATATTAGCTCAGAACTGTGGCAAAACGATCGAGCAGGTCATGAAAGATTTTGACCGCGACTATTGGATGGATGCAAAAGAGGCGATAGATTATGGCATCGTGGATGGGATAATGGAAAAGATCTAAGCTGTTCTATAGCAACCCCTTAACATTCGTTTACAAAATAAATCCGCCTCTCTCGGGGTGGATTTATAATTTTGCAATTCACATTTCGTTAAACCCCATATTGAAATAAAATGGCAAAAAATCCTTTACACTGTTCTTTCTGCGGCCGTAACCGTGATGAGGTGAAGATCCTGATTGCAGGTCAGGAAGGACATATCTGTGAAAACTGCGTGGAGCATGCCCGTGAGATCATCGAGCAGGAGCTTATGACTAAGGATGATCGGACCCCTTCTTCTTTTAAACTTACCGTAAAGAAACCTGTTGAGATAAAAAAATTTCTTGATGAATACGTGATTGGGCAGGATGAAGCCAAAAGAGTGCTTGCTGTTGCCGTTTATAATCATTATAAAAGATTACAGCAAAAGACAAATGAATCAACTAGTGATGTTGAAATAGAAAAGAGTAATATCATTATGGTGGGTGAAACAGGTACTGGTAAAACATTACTTGCAAAAACTATTGCCCGCTTGCTGAATGTTCCTTTTGCGATCGTTGACGCTACTGTATTTACTGAAGCCGGTTATGTAGGTGAAGATGTTGAAAGTATTCTCACAAGATTATTACAGGTTTGTAATTATGATGTACCTGCTGCTGAACGTGGCATCGTGTACATTGATGAAATAGATAAGATTGCCCGTAAAGGTGATAATCCTTCTATAACCCGTGACGTAAGTGGTGAAGGTGTACAACAGGGTATGTTGAAACTTTTGGAAGGAACAGATGTTTTAGTTCCACCACAAGGCGGTCGCAAACATCCAGAACAAAAGCTTATCAAGATCAACACACAGAATATTCTCTTTATCTGCGGTGGTGCTTTTGATGGTATTGATAAAGTGATTGCCCGCAGAGTGCAAACAAATACCATAGGTTTTAATGTAGATAAAGAACTACAAGATAACATGAAGAAAAATCTTCTTCGTTATGTAAATGCTCCTGACCTTAAAACTTTTGGATTGATCCCTGAATTGCTGGGACGTCTACCAGTCGTTACGCATCTTGATCCATTAGATGCTCCTACACTTCGTGCTATTCTGACAGAACCAAAGAATGCATTGATAAAACAGTATAAGAAATTGTTTGAACTGGAAGGTATTAATCTCAGTATTGATAATCCTGTCCTGGATTTCATGGTAGAAAAAGCGGTGGAATATAAATTAGGTGCCCGTGGCCTTCGCAGCATCTGTGAAAGTATTTTGACTGATGCTATGTTTGAACTGCCAAGCACTAATGAAAAAACTTTTATGCTGGATATTGAATACGCGAAGAGGAAGTTTGAAACAAGTAAGATCAGTCTTCTTAAAGTGGCATAGACCGCGACCTGCCTACCGGCAGGCAGGTTAATTGGATTTTTAAGGATTATGATGATATTTGGGTCAGAGAGATCTGACCTTTTTTTATTTAAAAATTATTTATGAAAGAACTTATTGATCGTTTGATGGCGCAAGGGCTGACTGAACAACAGGCATTGAAAGCAATTGAAGTAGTAAAAGATTTTGCTAAGGAAAAATTCCCTGTTTTTTCCGGGGCTATTGAAAAGATGTTTGATAAATATAAGCCGAGAGATGAGGATGATTTTCTAGATGGATAATTTTATGCCACCAATCATGAACTATCTAAAAGAATAATTAGGCTTCATATCTCTTATGTAAATAATTCCATTAAAAATATCCGACCAGTTTGCAAGAAAATAACGATCAAAAAAAGGCGCCATAAAGATCCCCTGGTTTAGCCAGTCACATTTATTCTTTTTGAAATCAAGGAAGGCATAATCAAATTTAGTTTTTGAAAAAGCATATTCAATGCTGTTCCGTTTTGGAACCGGAAGTTTTTTTATTTCTTTTTCCTCAATACCCCTGAATCCACCGGATGATACAAAGACAATAGAATAGATATCGTCTTTAAATGGAGTTCCTGCCATCAATTCCCCAAATGTCTTTACATCGGCTGGTTTGCAGCATTCATTAAACTCCTCTATTTTATAAGAATACCTTGCCGCATGGTAAGCCGAAACATTGATAATTATTTTTTCACTAGGGTAAAGAAAATTCAGCATCCAGATAAGGTTTTCAGCCATTGTGCTGTCTTTTGCGGCGAGATAACTTGCAGTTACTTTCACATCTTCTGCTTCGTTTGCAAAACTAAATCTCCTGTTTAACCATGTTACAAAATATTTTACATTCATCCACTGGCGTATTATAGCCTGGGCTTCCTTTGCATTTTGAGATTTGATTTGATTTATTGCATCAATTAAAAGATGTATTTTTTCTGATAAGATCCTGGCATAAGAGTCAATTAAAAATCCTTTGTACCCGAAGTGTTGCAAATTGCTCAATAAGGAAACAAAATTTTTATCAATGAGGCTGTCATTACATTGAAGAAAATTACATGTTTCTTTGAGAAGGCCATTGACAGCACTATCAAGTCGCATCTGGAAGTCCAGCCCAAATAGTTCAATTTTTTTCTCTTTAATTTTTGTTTTTAAAAAAGGGATAATGTTGAAAGCGTAACTCGCATTAAGGATATTAGGACCGAAATATGTATCGAAAGCATTGATGCTACCCGTTTGACTTATTTTATTTTGAAAATAATTTATATCTACATTACTATTGTCAAACGCCACCACTTTAAATCCCATGCTATCTATCAAAAACTGCATCATTTGTGACATCACCTGGTAAGATGTTCCATCACCGTAATCTGCCTCAGACAGTATCACAATCCTTTTATTAGCAATGCTACTTTTAAGAAAATTGAAATTTTTTTGATCGCCATTAGGATCGAATGGAAAACTGTTGTTTTCAATACATTCAACTGCTACTGAACTTACAGGCTGCTGGCTCTTTAGGTTTTGATAGCTTAGACTAAAGGCTATTAGAAAAATAACAGGCAGGCACTTCACTTTTTCATGACACACAATAGGCATATACTCGTTGGTTAAATGGGACAATGAATTTAACCTGATTTGTTACAGTTACAAAACCGTTTAAATAAAAAAACCCCGAATTGATCGGGGTTAGTAAAGGATATTCTTATTATCAATAACTATAATTGAACTTAATTTTTTTATCCCCTATCATTATTTCAAATTCGCCGGGTTCAGTTACTGTTTTTAATTGAGCATTTACAAATGCCAGGTCATTTTTATCAATTGTAAATGTTACTTGTTTGCTTTCTCCTGCGTTTAAACTGATCTTCTGAAATGCACGCAGCCGTTTCATACTGGGTGTTATACTTGCATATAGATCACGAGTGTATAATTCCACCGCATGTTTGCCTGCACGACTGCCTGTATTTTTCACTGTAACAGTTATATTGAGCTTGGTTTCACCCTTAAGAGCAGTGGCGTTCAATTGAAGATCGCTGTATTCAAATGTTGTATAACTCAATCCCGATCCGAATGGAAATAAAGGATCATAGCCCCCTCCTGCATTATCATTAAATACTTCACGTACTTCTTCAGTTGGCTTTCTGTCATACATTACAAATTCACCCATACTTTTGGGATAGCTGAAAGGTAAACGGCCATCAGGATTATAATCACCAAATAAAACATCTGCAATCGCTTCGGCAGATTTTTTTCCACTCCAATAGGCCATTAGAATACCGCTTGCAACAGGTTCTATGTTTGTTATAAACCTCGGTCTTCCTTCAGTCAACACGAGTATAACTGGTTTGCCGGTCATAGCAGCAGCCTTTACTAATTCCACTTGCTCATCAGGTAAAGCCAGGTCTCTTATATTGCCGGGACTTTCAGCATATGCATCTTCACCGATGCATAATATTATTACATCTGCATTGGCAGATGCCCTTTTTAATGAAGACACATCATAGTTGGCCGGGCTATTAAATCCTTTCACTGTTGTTGTGATCACATTTTTCTCTCCCACTTTATCTTTGATCGTTTCCAAAATTGTTTTACTGTCTGCGGGGTACCATTGTTCATTATTACCCTGCCATGTATAACTCCAGCATCCATTAAGTGCGGTAAGGCTTTGTGCTGATGGACCCGCTACCAAAACCTTCATAGTTTTTGAAAGAGGCAAAATATTGTTTTTGTTTTTCAGCAATGTCATTGCTTCTCTTGCTGCATTTAATGCCAATACCTGGTACTCGGGTTTGCCAAAATTTGCTTTGGCAGTCGCTTCAGGATAGGGGTTATCAAACAAACCAAGTTTATATTTTAATGTAAGAATTCTCCTGACTGCTTCATCGATCCTGCTGATGGGAACTTCTTTCAGTTTTACTGCTTCGAGTAACAGATCATAAAAAGAGAAATCTGTTGGCACCATACTCATATCAATGCCTGCGTTTACAGCCATTACAACAGCTTCTCTTGGTGTAGCAGCTACATTATGCCTGTCATGAAGCCTCTTTATATCTTCCCAGTCTGAAACAACAACACCCTGAAATCCTAATTCTTTTCTTAGTAGATCAGTTAATAAAAATTTACTGGCATGAACAGGTTCTCCATTGATCTCACCCGAGTTGATCATTACAGTAGAGGCGCCGGCTTTTACTGCTTCACGAAATGCCGGCAAGTAATATTCTCGTAACTCGATTTCAGGAATGTAAGCAGGTGTCCGATCCTTTCCATTTCGTGGTCCTGAATATCCAATATAATGTTTCAAACAACTTGCTACAGACGTTGGATTTTTTAACCCGTCTTCTTCATAAGTTTTGACTGCTAATCCACCCATGGTTTTTCCTATATAAACATCTTCACCATATGTTTCAGGAAACCGGCTCCATAAAGGCTGACGACCGATATCGAGCACAGGTGCAAAATTCCATCTTATGCCCGATGCTCTCAATTCATTGCCCGTAACCTTCGCTGCTGCTCTTACATATTCAGGATTTCTTGTAGCCGCCATTCCAATATTATGAGGAAACAAAGTTGAATTCAATGTATACGTCTGTCCATGCATACCATCCAGGCCATATACTATTGGGATTTTCAGTCTTGTCTTTTGTGCTTCATC
>JBIOVR010000216.1:0-2226 GCA_044867875.1 Chitinophagaceae bacterium | reverse complement strand
TTGTATATAATGGAGTAAGATATGGTTGCCCCGCTGCTGCCCTTCTTTTATTTTCATATTTAATATCGTCTTCCTGTATCTCGGCCGAATCTTCCAATAAAACTCCTGTGAGTTCTTTTGTAGCAGGTGTACAAAAGATCGTTCCTTTAAAACCTTCTTTTGTCAATTTTGGAATAAGACCGCTGTGGTCAATATGTGCATGAGAAAGGATCGTCGCATCTATCGTCATCGGATCAAAACCGAAATACCGATTCAGCGCATTTGTTTCTCTTCCCATGCCCTGGAACATGCCACAATCGAGCAATAGTTTTTTCCCATTTCTTAAAGTAATTAAATGCTTACTGCCCGTTACACATCTTGCTGCCCCGTGAAATGCTATTTTCATTTTTCTTTTTTTGGTTTAAATGACCATGTAATAAAAAACTCAGCCACTATTTCCCCCGTTTTATTTTTTCCGATCGTCTTTGCTCTTATTGTTCTTCCTTCTCCTGATTCAACTGCTTCTTCGATCATTTTTTTTATTTGCGATCCATCCTCACAAACAAATGTAGTTTTATCAACTGCTTTTTTAAAATACTCTCCTTCTGTTTTCACAACCAGCATACTCACCGAAGGCTTTCTTTTATATAAATGCCCTAATGCCAATGCACCGGTACTCATTTCTGCTGCCATACTTAAGCAAGCAAAATATGTGCTCCGAAAAGGGTTTTGGGAAAACCATTTAAAAGGAACAGACACTTCACATTTATTTTCATCAAGACTTTTTACTCTTACTCCTGAAAAATAAGCACTTGGTAATTTAGAAAGTAAGAACATCCTGAACTTTAAAGGACTGGTCATTTGTTTGGAAAATAATTGAAAGTTTGATTCCATTACTGCTCTTTATATTGAGAAGGATCTAATGACCTTTTACTCCACTCAGTAAAAAATGATTTGACTTTTTCCCTTTCATATGATGTTTTTCCATCTTCAAGATACCATGAATTTTGAGTATGCAGCAGGTTACCTTCACCATCCAGTATTAAAAAAACAGGGAACCCAAAGCGTTGGGGGAAATTGTATTTGGTTAAAAGCCTGGTATTATAATTTTCTTTGCTATAATTCAAATGATAAACAACATAGTTTGCATTCATCAATGAATCAAGCTGCTTATCTTTTGTAACAAACTCATGAAATCTTGCGCACCAGATACACCAGTTGCCGCCAATTTGTATTAGAACTTGTTTACCTGACTTTTTTGCTTCGCTTACTGCATTGGTAATTTCTGTTTCTGCTTTTTCATCGGGTTTATAAAGGCTGAATTTTTTCATGTCCTGCGAGAAAGAAACGACAGAAAAAAACAATAAAAAATTTGCTATAAAAATTCTTTGGAAGTGTTTCATAGTTTTTACTTCTGGACTTTTGAACCAGATCAATATTTTAAAAAATTATTGGTAAAAGTACAGAATGATTTATCTTTTCGCCCGAGAGTTTTAGAAACAACAAGTCACCCAAACCACCAACATGAAGCTGCTTAAAAAGATCCTGAAATGGACAGTCATTACAATTTTAAGTATTGTAATCATTTTTACTATCATCGTTTTTTCTTTGCAAAACAAGAAGTTTGATGCTTCCTTCCCAAACTTACATGCAACTAATGATAGCGCTACTATAGCAAGAGGAAAATACCTTGCTTATGGACCAGCGCATTGTTCCGGCTGTCATACTCCGACGGAAGACCATGAAAAAATAAATATGGGCGAAGAACTTCCATTAAAAGGAGGACTCAATTTTGATCTGCCAATTGGAACATTATATTCAAAAAACATTACACCCGATGATGAAACCGGTATTGGTCAATTACCAGATTCAGTGATTGCACGTTCACTCAGGTATGGTGTTGCCCGTGATGGAAGAGCCTTGTTTGATTTTATGCCCTTTCATAATCTAAGTGACGAAGACCTGGTTGCAGTTTTATCATTTTTAAGATCGCAAGCTCCCGTGAAAAATAAAATAACGGATAATGAACTGAACTTTATAGGAAAGGCAGTAAAAGCCTTTTTAATAAAACCCGTAGGACCCGATGGTGAAGTAGTGAAGACAATAACACCTGATACTACGGCTGCCTATGGAAAATATCTTACTCATTATGTGACTAATTGCCGTGGCTGTCATACAAACCGTAGTCTTATGACAGGCGAGTATACAGGGCCTTTTTTTGCCGGCGGTTTAAAACTTGAAGCGGTT
>JBIOVR010000215.1:0-8493 GCA_044867875.1 Chitinophagaceae bacterium | reverse complement strand
GTAAGGCCCCCTTTATCGTGATAAAATTCCAGGTCTTCAGTAAATAGTGATTTAAACTTCTCAACATCTCTTGAATTAAAAGCATTGAACATGATGCTATCCATTTGGGCTATCTCATTATATAAGGAATCTTTTGCAGATTGTGCATTTGTCACCTTAAACATTCCTATTAACACTATTGATAAAAAAATGTATTTGAGATTTGATTTCATCTGCCTTTTTCTTTGACAACCCAAAGATAGGGTGATGTTTGGTACTATACAAAACATAGTACTCGCCTTTTGAAGGTTGCGTCCAATTATTTATGCAATATTTAAGCTTAATTAGCTTATTTTCATACTTCTATGTTCTAATAACTTTTTAAAAAAAAATTTCGCTGACTTTGATAGTCGGGCTATTAAGATGATGAAAGATCAAAAATGGAGGTTTTTTCAGCTATTCTTTATACGCAATTTTTATATCGTTTTTCTTATTTTATTACTCTTTCCCTCCTGTTCAGATAAATATCTTGCCTATAAAAGCCTTTACCAATTTAAGAGTGAAGACAAAAAACCTGACTTTTCGAATTTGAATTATTGGGCAGCGCATCCTTTAAAATGGGATCCTTCGGATAGCATACCTAAACCTATAAGAAAAGAAAAAAGGGACACACTGGTTGATGTTTTCTTTTTGCACCCCACTATGTACACAATGGAATTAAAAGATAGCAGTTTGAATGCCGATATTGATGATGCATATCTAAACGCCAAAACAGATTACTCGAGCATTCTATACCAGGCAAGTGTTTTTAATCAATATGCAAAGATTTATGCACCCCGTTTTCGTGAAGCACATCTTAGTGCTTATTTCACAAACGATACGCTGGCTTCAATAAATGCATTTGCGACAGCATATGCGGATATAAAAACCGCATTTGAGTACTATTTAAAAAATTATAATCATGGCAGACCAATTATTATTGCTTCGCATAGCCAGGGTTCAACCCACGCAATGCAGTTATTAAAAGATTATTTTGAAAACAAACCATTACAAAAGCAATTGGTGGCTGCATATATTGTAGGCATGGTAATTCCGAAGACCTCTTTTTCTTCATTGAAAATGTGTGAAGATTCACTTCAAACAGGCTGTGTTTGTGGTTGGAGAACTTTTAGAAAAGGATATAAAGCTCCTTACGTAGAAGTTGAAAAGGAGTTCTCATTAGTAACAAATCCCATTACATGGAAAACAGACAGTACGTATGCTCCTAGAAAAATGAATACAGGAAGTGTGCTATTTAAATTCAAGAAAGTTTACAAACGAACAACAGACGCACAGATCTACGAGGGGATAATATGGGTAAAACGACCAAAATTTCCATGGAGTTTTTTATACTCCACAAAAAACTATCATGTTGGAGATATCAATTTATATTACATGAATGTCAGGGAAAATGTGGGGCATCGTATTAATAGTTATTTTCATACGCAATTGTTGAAATCAAACTAATGTTGCAAATATTCAGATCAAAGATGCGATTTTAGTCTGAAGAAATATGCCCTTAATTAATTGTAGATTATTTTTGATCTGTATGAACAAATTGTTCGCACTTCTTTCCACCCGTTATACATCTATTGTAATTATTTTTCTTTCAATTGTTATAAGAATAATTAATGTTCTTTTTGTTTCATATTATGGCGTAGATAAAATGTTCCTGGTGTTACAAAGCAAAAGCCTGCTGGAAGGAAGGGGCCTTGGCGTTCCACAATACTTTATTTCAAATACAGTAACACCGGTTTATGATTTTACCCCGCAATGGCCCCCGGGTTATCCAATATTACTTGCCCCTTTTTTAAAGTTGTTTAATTATAATATTTATTCGGCTACCTCCGCTTTGGATATCATTTCTTGCGTTGCTTTAATATTTGTTGTCAGGAAAATATGCCGTCAAATCGGCCTGCCTGTCTCTGTCATTAATATCATGACACTTATTGCCGGATGTTTTGAATATACTTTCATCAACGAGTCATTGCCGACCGATTCTATTTCTATTGTATTATTTCTTATAGGATTCAGTCAGCTCATAAAACTTCTCACATCAAACGACTTCTCAATTAATAAAAACATACTTGTTTCATTCTTGCTATTTCTTCCTTGTTTCTTCAGATATAATTACCCCGCAGTTTCATTAGCAACTATCGTTGGGGTTTTATTTATTGGTTATATAAAAAAAGATCCCTTTTTAAAAAGAAAAGGCTGGTGGCTTTTTATGTTCACCGGTTTATTTACGATCGCCTTTTTTGCTTTTATGAAAATAATGACAGGACATGCCGGCTATGCACTGCCAACAGAAAGGGGTTTTTATCCTGAGAATATCCCGCATTGGTTTCCCATTGTTCCTTCTTCTTTTATAAACATTGCTTTTTTAACAAGCCAGGCAATTCATATTGCTGGCATTTCTTTAGAAACTTCGATGCAATGGCTTGAAATAATAAATGTGATCGTAGTTTTTCCACTTTTGTTATTTTTTTTAACAGCTTTGTTTCGAAAAAAAACCTTTACTGATCTTTCTTCGCTAAAATTATTTTTATTGCTGGGAGCATTCGCTTCCACCGGTCTCTTTGCTTTATTAGGTTATATGTCCCTTACTTATAAAATGCAGCCGAGGCTTGCAGGTAGTTGGAACTATATATATGAGCCCCGATATTTTGCATTTGCAGTTCTATTCTTTCAAATAACATTTCTTTGCTGGTATTTTATTTACTTTAAAAAGATACTTGCGAAAAATGTCTTTGGGAAAATCCTTGCAAGCCTTTGCTTTTTTATTTTGTTTGTAGAGGTAACCCATAATATTTATTTCCATAGCAAGGTGGCATTAAATTTTAATAAGTATAAATCCGCCGTTTATCGTGAACAGGATTTTTCCTATTATATTTCATTAATAGAAAATATAAAAGATAAATACCCCGATCATGAAATATGGGCAACGGCTCCAGGTGATAATTTTTATTCTTATCTCGCTACTTACCACGGTTATATTGGAATTGCCGATGCGACTAGCCTAAAAAAGAACACAATAAGAGTTAGAACCAAAACCCTACTGGTATTAATGTTATTTGATCATGAAATCAATGCTTATCAGAATTTTTTATCAGGAAGTACGATCTTACATAGCGATAGAGTTTCAAATTCAAATTTTTACCAAATAGAATTAAGGCCCTGATCTCTTTTTTGACCTCATGTAACTGATCTCTTTATTAAATACTGTTTCTTTTAGATGCTGTGAATCAGTGATTCCATAATATCAATCATGTGTTTTACTGAGGCAGGTCATTGCCATGGCGTGGTTCTTGTGCTACATTTATTTCACTAATTATCAATTTTTATGAAAACGATAATAGTTCCAACCGATTTTTCGCCAATAGCTACAAACGCAATAAATTTTGCGGCTGACATGGCGACTAACATCAATGCAAGCCTATTGCTATTGCATGTTTACCAGGTTCCGGTTTCTATGACAGATGTTCCTGTTGTAATGGTATCGACAGAAGAATTAAAAAAAAGCAGTGAGTCAAAACTGAAGGAGATACAAGATGCGCTAACACATACTACATCGGGAAAAATTAAAATTTATTCGGAAGCAAGAATGGGGGATATTTCTGATGAACTTGAAGATGTTTGCAAACGCATTCGACCGTTTGCAGTAATAATGGGAACAAGAGGCGCCAGTGGCGTTGAAAGAGTACTATTTGGTAGCACTACTCTTACAACAATTCGTCATCTTACATGGCCAGTCATAGTTGTGCCACCGGGAAAAGAATATGGAACAGGAATTAAGAAGATAGGGTTCGCATGTGATTTTGACAAAGTAGTAGAAAGTACTCCAATACAGTTTATCAAAAACATGGTAAAAGAATTCGGAGCGGAGTTGCATGTGCTGAACGTTGACCATGATGGCAAACATTTTAAACCCGAAACACCAGATGAATCATTGATGCTGCACGCATTGCTGCAAGATCTAAATCCGAATTATCATTTTATTGATAATGTCAATATTGAAGAAGGAATTAATGAATTTGTTGACAAGAATAATATTGATTTGCTGATCACCATTCCAAAGAAACATAAATTGCTTGACAGCTTGTTCAAAAAAAGCAATACAAAACAACTAGTCACACAATCTCATGTTCCGGTAATGTGTGTACATGAATAGATACTAACCCTGGGTTATGAATACAAAAGCCATCCCGATAGCTATCAGGATGGCTTTTATCTATAAAAAAATTTAGCGAATAGTATATCTCAGAAGCCGTGTAGTATCGGAAGATGACACGCCGAAAAAACTAAACCCAAAATAAGACTCAATAAGACCTACTCCTTTAGCATAATAATATTTTCCGCCGCCAGCACTTACTACAGATCCCCCGACAGGATCGTCAACTGAAAAATCATAGGTAAGTTCTATTACAGAATTATATGTTTTTCCAACTACAGTATGTGAGATATCTCTTTTTGAAACTGTGTATTTATGATAATTACTAAAGCCACTAACTGAAATTGTATTAGTCCAATTAGTACCGATAGCAGCGTCTTTCAAATAAATAAGTTCCAGCACCAGGCCGACAGGATCAAAGTTTCCGTAGGTGCGATAAACACCATTGACCTTGCTTATATAACCTCTTTCTGTTCCGGAATTGTTAGTGGTATTAAATTTATAATAACGCAGGCTATTTATAGTTGTGTCTGTACCAAGTGCGACGACATGCGAAGGCCCAGTGTTTGTTGATAAATAATCCCATTCTGAATTTGCGGATACTGGTTGATAGTCTGTTGGAGTATTATTATTACTACCGCCACCACTACCGCTATTGCCAATAAGATCGTCAACTTCTTTTTGGCAAGAAGCCAATACAACAACTGCAAAAACAAATAATAAAATTCGATTCATAAAAACGTGAATGTAATTTAATTAAAATTCTGCGTTACCCGGTGTTCTTGGAAACGCAATTACATCACGAATATTACTCATGCCAGTTACAAATTGAACCATTCTTTCAAAACCTAATCCAAAACCTGCATGTGGCACAGTGCCATATCTTCTTGTATCCAGATACCACCACATTTCCTCAATGGGAATATGCATTTCTTTCATTCGTTGTTCCAACTTTTCTTGTCTTTCCTCTCTTTGAGAACCACCAACAATTTCTCCGATACCCGGTGCAAGTATATCCATTGCTGCTACAGTTTTTCCATCATCATTCTGTCTCATGTAAAATGCTTTGATCTCTTTTGGATAGTTGGAAAGTATAACCGGTTTCTTAAAATGTTTTTCTACCAAATACCTTTCATGCTCACTTTGCAGGTCCATTCCCCAACCCGTAATTGGAAATTGAAATTTCTTTTTCTTGTTATAAGGGCTCTCTCTTAATATATCAATTGCTTCGGTATAAGTGATACGTTCAAAATTATTATTGAGAATAAATTCAAGTTTCTCTATCAATCCCATTTCGCTTCTCTTGTCTTGTGGTAATTGTTTTTCTTCTTCTGCTAAACGCTGTGCAAGAAATTCAAGATCTTCTTTGTTGTTATCGATCACATGTTTAATAATGTACTTAATGAACTCTTCAGCAAGATTCATGTTGTCTTCCAAATCATAGAAGGCCATTTCTGGTTCTATCATCCAGAACTCTGCAAGATGTCTTGGCGTATTACTATTCTCTGCACGAAAGGTTGGACCGAAAGTATAGATCTCGCTAAATGCTGTTGCAGCCAGCTCGCCTTCAAGTTGTCCGCTTACCGTAAGATTAGTTGCTCTTCCAAAAAAATCTTCTTTGAAGTTGATGCTGCCATCTTCATTTCTTGGGGTCTTATTTTTCCCTTCATCAAAAGGCAGCGTTGTTACACGAAACATTTCACCAGCACCTTCTGCATCACTGCCGGTAACGATCGGCGTATGCATATATACAAAGCCTTTGTCGTTATAGAATTTATGAACAGCAAATGCCAATGCGTGACGAATACGAAATACAGAACCAAATGTATTGGTACGAAAACGCAGATGTGCGATCTCTCTTAAAAATTCAAGTGAGTGCTTCTTCGGTTGCAATGGATATTTTTCTGCATCACAATCACCAAGTATCTCGATAGATGTTGCATTCAGATCCATCTTTTGTCCCTTTCCCAAAGAAGCAACAAGATTGCCCGTTATTTTCAATGAAGAAGAAGTAGTGATCCGTTTTAATTGATCGTCATCAAATTTTCCTAAAGCAACTACAACCTGCAGGTTATTATTAGTACTACCATCATTTAGTGCGATAAACTGGTTGTTTCTAAATGTGCGAGCCCATCCCATCACAGTTACTTCCTGGCCCTGTGGTTCCGATCCAAGCAATTCTTTAATTCTTGTTCTTTTATTAAACATCGTAATTTTTTAAGGGGGCAAAGATAAGATTCATCAGGGAACAGAACCATGAACGGAGCGTCGCAATTGTCGTCCAATCAAGGCTCTAATGCTGGGCCAATAATCAAAATTTGCATTTTTGGTATTTTGCACTAATATTGTAGCGGAAAAACCGTTAAGTAAAGTACGTCCTCAAGATTCAGTCCATCGTTGCTTCGGTTCCTTTCAATATAAATTTCAAATTAATTAGCTAATCAATTTTACCGGAAGGATGATTCCGGTCAATCAATTAAGTTCAGTGATTCAGATTATGTGGTTAACCTCAAGCTTTTTGTATGTATGACATTCTGCAATTGAACGACATGCTCGTTCCCGAACTGCTGGATATTGCCGAGCAGTTAAAGATCCCCAATTCGAAGAAACTCAGTAAACAAGACCTTGTTTATAAGATCCTCGATGGGCAGGCAATAAAAGCCAGTGAGAAAAAAGCTGGTGATGGAGAAGATAAAAATAAGCGTAAACGTATCATAAAAACTTCTACCAGCCTTTCAACGGAAGAAGCGATTGTTGAAGAACCCGATAATGATAATTCTATGGCAAAAAGTTCCCGCATCGGCGGACCAAAACCCGCAGCGAAAAAAGAAGAGAAACCAATTTTAAAGCGTGGTCGTAAAAAAGACGAACCAAGTATTGATATACCGGCTGAAGAAGAAGTAAATGAAATCAATGTTGCTGAAGAAGCACCTCCGGCTGCCACTGATTCTGGTAATGTTTCAGATCCTATTCATGCCAGCGCCACTGGAACAGATGCTCCTGCAATAGATCCAAACATAGCGCAGAAATTTTATCCTCCACGTCGCGACCAGGTATTTAATATTGAGTTTGATGGTGTGATACTTTCAGAAGGTGTATTGGAAATGATGCCTGATGGTTATGGTTTCCTTCGCTCTTCTGATTATAATTATTTGTCATCTCCTGATGATGTATATGTTTCTCCTTCACAAATAAAATTGTTTGGCTTAAAAACAGGTGACACTGTTTATGGGGCTGTTCGTCCTCCGAAAGAAGGTGAAAAATATTTTGCATTATTGAAAGTGGATACGATCAATAATAAAAAACCAGAAGAGGTTCGTGACCGTGTTCCTTTTGATTATCTCACACCGCTTTTTCCATTTGAAAAACTAAACCTGTTTGATGGAGCGGATAATTATTCAACAAGGATAATGGATCTGTTTACTCCTATTGGTAAAGGACAACGTGGATTGATAGTAGCGCAACCAAAAACAGGTAAGACGATGTTGTTAAAAGCGGTTGCTAATGCAATTGCAAAAAACCATCCTGAATGTTATTTGATGGTTGTGCTAGTTGATGAAAGACCTGAAGAGGTAACCGATATGGAACGCAGTGTAAAAGCAGAAGTGATCGCTTCTACATTTGATGAGCCTGCAGAGAAACACGTTAAGGTTTCTACGATGGCTTTGCAAAAAGCAAAACGTTTGGTTGAATGCGGACATGATGTTGTGATATTGCTTGATTCTATTACACGTCTTGCCCGTGCACATAATACTGTTGCTCCTGCCTCTGGTAAGGTTTTATCAGGTGGTGTGGAAGCAAATGCAATGCAAAAGCCAAAACAATTTTTTGGCGCTGCCAGGAAAATTGAATTCGGCGGATCGCTTACTATCATTGCAACTGCCCTTGTTGACACAGGAAGTAAAATGGATGAGGTGATCTTTGAAGAATTTAAAGGAACGGGTAATATGGAGCTTCAACTTGAAAGAAGATTATCTAACAGGAGAATTTATCCTGCAATTGATCTTGTTTCATCTTCTACTCGTCGTGACGACCTGTTATTAGAAAGAGAAGTGCTGCAACGTATGAACCTGCTGCGTGTTTTCCTTACTGATATGAATGTTGAAGAAGCAATGAATGAATTATTGAAGAGAATGAGAGGAACGAAAGATAACTATGAGTTTTTGGCGAGCATGAACGGATAGAAGCACGATCATCCTAATTTTATTAGACTGTTCGGATATTGGAGTTCGTCAATAATGACGGACTCTTTTTTTACCAGTTATTTTATTAATTTTCCTCCCGATCTCTTTTGACCATTTTAC
>JBIOVR010000214.1:0-10492 GCA_044867875.1 Chitinophagaceae bacterium | reverse complement strand
ATCATCTGGTATCTTTTCCAAAAACCATAAAGGCAACGATAGTAGTGCAAATAATAAATTAATTTTTATAAGCACTGCTAATGATAAAAGAGGCGCTTTCATTTCTAGAAAAAGAGTTAAAGAATTACCTCTCTTTAAAACTCAATTCCGGAAGTGAAGAAATAATTAAAGTTGGCAATATTGCCAAAGTGCTGGATGGCGACGGCGATACAGCCACAAATGCAGCCCGTGCATTGATCTCTATTGTGAATGTCGAAGAGGACAGGCTTTCAAAATCTCCTGACAACTACAGGCGATCTGATGATAAGATCGTTTATAAGAACCCCAAAATTTATCTCAATCTTTATCTTTTAATAACAGCAAAACAGACTGATTATAGTGAAGCATTGAAAGTGCTTTCATTTATTATCCAGTTTTTCCAGCATAAATATGTTTTTGATACACAAAATAGTCCACTTCTTGATCCCAAAATAGAACGGCTTGTACTGGATCTTCACACACTGAATTTTGAGCAAATGAATCATCTCTGGGGCATACTTGGCGGAAAGTATGTGCCCAGCGTATTATATAAAATGAGGGTAGTTAGTATTGAAGAAGAAGTGGAAGATTCAATTGGCGAACCAATCATGGAGATCGGAATAAATACGATCGGTAAACCACAAGTATCATGACATCGACATACAAAATATTATTTACAATTACTCTCAGGCATGACTACTACACTAATAAGGCATGCAATGATTTTACGATTAAGCCAACACCAGACTGTATTCAGTTATTAAATCAGTATCATTTAATATTCAGACAAGCAGGTAATAAGGTTATAGTTCTTACACCTGTAGAAGAAGGCAAACCTTCAATTGGAATTTCACCGGGAATTGTTTTCCGCTTTTATCTTTTTTGTGAAAATGTTTATTTCATTCATTTTACAAATTGGGACCAGGATAACTATAATAGCAAAAAATTTTATGCTACGAATCAAAACAATAATTTTTCAGAAACTAATCGCTACCTCTCGATCCCTTTACCCGGTTATGATGACAAGGTCACTTATCACCAGGGAAGTATGGTAGTAAATGCACAGAAGGAAGTAAATGAATGCCTACAGGAAAATCCTGCGGGTGCAAAAAGTAAGCCCTTATCTGATAAAAATTTCTGGAAACAACTTACTGATAACAAAACTCAATATTGTACAGCGGATAACTTGATTGAGTTTACACCAAACTTATTGCCACTTGTAATGCTCCAGGGTGCTAAAGTAAAAGTGGAAACTTTTGATAATTCAAAAAAGGATTTTAAGGAAACGATCCTTGATCATACAGTCAATAATTTAAGCGAAACGCAGAAAATATTTTCAGGCTTACCAGCTGGCAGATATAAATTAACTGTAAACGGGGATGAGAAAATAATCTATGATGATCCAGAGCCATTCGCCAAAAAATCATGGGGTATTATTGAAATTCATCATACTGATGATATGCCAAAGGAAATGCAAATACTGGATGCAGGAAAATTAATAACTGATAAAAATGATCCAACAAAACTGACCCCACGGAATTTTATAATTCATTTCCGCAACCGCTCTGTTTTATGGAAATATAATCTGCGCCTGATGAAAGATAATTATTCGATCACCGATAGCTCAGCTAATAAAATTTCATTTGAAAAAAAAGATGCCGCATTTGTTTCAAAGGAGCCAATTCCGTTATCTGAAGAACCGATTAAAACATTTGTATTAAAAAAAGATAACACTGCATTAATCGATGTATTATAAAATCCCGCCTTTTATAAACTGAACTCACTTGAAAAGCCAGATCCCTTTGATGCCCAGAACAAGAAGACGGTAAAATACCTGTGTAGTGAAATGTATCTAACAATTTAAAAATATAAAAACCAAATTACCATGGCTACATCGTACAAAACCCCCGGAGTTTACATAGAAGAGATCGCCAAGTTCCCGCCTTCTGTAGCTGAAGTGGAAACTGCAATACCCGTATTTGTAGGGCATACCAGTACGGCTGAGCGGATCGTTGAAGATGATCTGTTAAGAAAATCAGTAAAGATCAATTCGTTCCTTGAATATGAAAGATATTTTGGTGAACCACAGTATCAGTCCATTGCCGTTACAGTGAATAGTAACGGCGAGCCGGTCACGGCATCTGCGGATAACCCATCAAGATATCTAATGTATTATGCTGTAAAAAGTTTTTATGATAATGGAGGAGGGCCATGTTATATTTTTTCTGTTGGCACTTATCCAAAAGAGGGAGTCGCTCCGGATATAAAGTTGTATGATGACAGTGGTGTAAACTCTGCTCTTAGCCAAATAAAAAAGATCGATGAAATTACTTTGCTCGTTTTTCCTGACCTGGCAGCATTGGATGATGATGATAAGTATTACTCAATTTATAAAAAGGCGTTGTTGCAGTGTGGTGACTTGGGGGACCGCTTTGCTATAATAGATGTATTACCAGAAATAATTGCTGATGGATCACTGGACAAAGACAAAAGCATTGAGTCGTTTAGAGATAAGATAGGAACCAGTGAGCTAAAATATGGCGCAGCCTACTTCCCTTATTTGAAAACTACTTATAATTATTCTTACGATAATGCCAGTGTAAAATTTGAACATTTAAGCAAGGATAAGAAATCTGATAAACTGGATGGCTTAAAGTATGATGACCTGATCCTGTTTCTGAATACAGCCGACACAACAGACGTTATTGCAAAAGCAATTTCATCGATCACTCCTACCAACAAAGAAGATAGAAAATCTCTGTTGGATAAATCCTGGGAAAGTCTTCAATTCAATATTGTTGAGGATTCGGCAAATGTAACAGCTATAGAAACTGCAGTAAATAAAGCAAAGACTGAAATTGATACTGATGGCGTCGTTTCAGCTCCTACCCAAAAAGCGGTAACAGATGAATTAAAAAAATACCAGGACAAGATCAATGATAAGATCAAAGCTGCAGCAAAAGAAAAATCAATTAAAGATGGAAAGACCGATGACAACCTTTCTGCATTACGTCTTCTTGTTTCTGAAGCATTCAGGGCAAAGGTGAATCAAGTTATCGGGAAATTGTATGTAGAATTACCTCCATCAGCAGCTATGGCTGGTGTATACGCTTATGTTGACAGAACAAGAGGTGTATGGAAAGCTCCGGCAAATGTTACCGTGCAATCAGCCATCGAACCAGTATTTAAAGTAAGTGATGCAGAGCAATCTGACCTGAACGTTTCACCAACTGGTAAATCAATAAATGTGATCCGCACATTTACAGGACGTGGCGTACAAGTATGGGGCGCCAGGACCTTAGCCGGCAACGATAATGAGTGGAGATATATTTCTGTTCGCCGCTTCTTTAATATGGTAGAAGAATCAGTAAAGAAAGCTACAGAGCCTTTTGTATTTGAACCGAACGATGCGAATACATGGATCAAAGTGAAAGGGATGATCGAGAATTTCCTGATACTGCAATGGCGTGCAGGGGCATTAGCAGGCGCAAAACCCGAACATGCATTCTATGTGGCAGTTGGTCTTAATCAAACAATGACTGCATTGGATATTCTTGAAGGAAGAATGATAGTTGAGATCGGTATGGCTGCAGTAAGACCTGCAGAATTCATCATACTTCGCTTCTCACATAAAATGCAGGAATCCTGAGCAACTAATAGCAATACATAGTTAGCAAACAAAAAATTTTAACCTTTTTAATTTAATACAATGGCAAATTACCCGCTTCCGAAATTTCATTACCAGGTACAATGGGGTGGCTCACGACTTGGATTTACTGAGGTAACTGGATTGACAGTAGAAAATGAATTGATAGAGTACCGCGAAGGTAATAGTCCCGAATATTCAAAAATAAAAATGCCCGGGATGCAGAAGTATGGAAACATTACACTAAAGCGTGGCACTTTTAAATCAGATAATGAATTTTTTAACTGGTGGAATACGAAATCATTGGGCAAAATTGAACGCCGTGATGTTACAGTAAGCCTGTTGAATGAGAACCATGAACCGGTAATGGTTTGGAAAGTAAAAAATGCATGGCCGGTAAAACTTCAGTCAGCTGATCTGAAAAGCGATGCGAATGAAGTAGCTATCGAAACACTTGAGTTGGCACATGAAGGTTTAGTTGTTGAAGCTGTTTAATTCATTTTCGCTTTATGGCAACATATCCCCCGGTTGGGTTTCATTTTAATGTACAGTTCCAGTTTAAAGGCAACCCGGTTAACATAGGTTTCCAGGATGTATCTGGTATTAGTGTAGATGTAGAAACAGAAAGTATAACTGAAGGCGGCGAAAACCGCTTCACTTATAAATTACCGATCAGGTCCACTTACCCCAACCTTGTTTTAAAAAGAGGATTTGTTACCAACGAAGCGCTGAGCATGTGGTGCAAGAATGCAATTGAAAACATGGAAATAGAACCAATACCGGTCGTAGTATCGTTATTAAATGAAAAGCATGAACCATTAAAAAGTTATGCGTTCATAAATGCATATCCATTGAAATGGTCTATTTCCAATTTTAATGCAGAAACAAGCAGCATCGTTGTAGAAACAATTGAGTTGTACTACCAGTTTTTCAGAACACTATAAATCTTTTTTATGCCAGTTATAATTAAAGAATTGGTGATAAGAGCTACTGTTACCGATTCGCAAGGTAAAGAAGAAAACAGCGCTTCATCTGCGCCGCCAATGAGCAATGAAGAAAAAGAAACATTGGTAACAGCTTGTGTGCTGCAGGTACTTGAAATTCTTGATAAGAAAAAAGAAAGATAGAAGATTATGAGCTTATTAAAGATGACCATATTGTCGTTTGATAAGTCGGGGTCAAAGCAATTAACAGCATTACCGCAGGTATATATTGTTATGTTCAACCCTACTTCTTATAAACTGGAGTACAAAGTTAATTATGATACAAACCAGCCCGATGGAGCTGATGGAAAAGCGGCACCCGTAAAAAATATCGAGCCACAACAATACAGTTTTGACTTTCTGATAGACGGTACCGGCGCAGCGGGTTATAAAAGAGAAGTGTTATTGGATGTAGAATCATTTAAAAAGACTGTGGGTTACGATAAAAATATTGGAAATGGAAAAGGGTCGGTTCGTTACCTGATATTAATGTGGGGAAGCATGATGCTGAAATGTTCTATCGAATCTATTTCAGTTAACTATACTTTATTTAATGCTGCAGGCATTCCATTGCGTGCAACGATCTCCGCCACATTTAAAGAACGCAAAGATGAACCAGATGATTTTACAAGTGGTGTAGATAAATTTTTTGAAAGCGATCCGGTAAAAGACGGATTGAGTGTTGCCAACATTGCTTTCCAGGCATTCAATGGTGTATCGCAAACAGTAGCAATAGCGGAAGCAAATGACCTTAACAGTATAAGAGAAAAAGTAACTGCATCAAGTATAAAATTACCGTAAGAAATGCCCGCATTACTAACCGATACAGCGACTGATGTTACCAATTACGAGATAATACCCGGCAGTGAAACTATTAAACCTGCAAGTGGAGTATTATCAGTTGTTATACATAAAGGACTGAGCAGGATCGCTTCGGCCGAGATCGTTTTTACTGATGCTGATCATGTGGAGGAAGAATTTCCGTGGAGCAATAAAGATTTTACGAAACCCGGAACGGAAGTAGAAATAAAAGCTGGCTATCATGATGAGATAGAAACAGTATTCAAAGGGATCATTGTAAGGCAGCATCTACGGATAAATAAAAAAAGCACCGTACTGATCATTGAATGTAAGGATAAAGCCGTAAAAATGGCCACTGTAAGAAAGTCGGCCTATTATGCTGAAATGAAAGACAGCGATGTGTGGTCCAAATTAATCGGCGATGCAGGCTTAACGGCTGATGCTGCATCAACAACAGTTCAGCATAAAGAATTAGTGCAATACAATTGCAGTGACTGGGATTTTATAGTAGCAAGAGCTGAGATGAATGGAATGGTTGTATTGAATATGGATGCATCACTAAAAATAATGAAACCAACAGCCGCTGGTGCGCCGGTTGTTACTGCTAAGTACCCTTCTAACCTATTTGAGTTTGATGCAGACATGGATGCCCGTACGCAACATAAACAAGTAAAAGCAATAACATGGAATGCGGCAGACCAGGCAACGATTGAAGAAACAAGTTCTGAGCCATCGTTACTGTTAAATGGTGATATGACCGGAACTGATCTTGCCAATGCTGTTGCAGGAAATGATTATGAGGTTTATCATTCAGGTCACATTATGCAGGATGAATTGAAAGCATGGGCCGATGCAAAACTTATTAAAAGCAGGTTGTCGAAAATTCGGGGTCGTGTAAAAATACAAGGTGATGGAAAAGTGAAACCGGGAGATGTAGTGGCGTTGGAAGGGGTAGGAGCAAGGTTTGCTGGCAATGTAATGGCCGTTGCGGTGCGTCACGAAATTTCAAAAGGTAACTGGTATACAGATATACAATTTGGACAAACATCTGAATGGTATGCTAGCGAAATGGAGATTGATGATAAGCCTGCTGCATCAATGATGGCTGCTATCCATGGTTTACAAATAGGGGTAGTAACTGCATTGGAAAATGATCCGGAAAATGAATTCAGGATAAAAGTAAAAGTGCCAGTAATAAACAAGGACGATGAAGGTGTGTGGTCAAGACTGGCGACACCTGATGCAGGAAATAATAGGGGAATAGTGATAAGACCAGAAGTAGGCGATGAAGTAATAGTTGGTTTTATTAATGATGATCCTCGTGATGCGATCGTTCTCGGTTGCTTGCATAGCAGTAAGAATGCAGCGCCAATCGAAGCAAAGGATGATAATCATCAAAAAGGATGGATAACAAGGAGTGAAATGAAGATCGTATTGGATGATGATAAGAAAACGATACTGATCTCAACTCCTGCTGATAATAAGATCCAATTGAGTGAAGATGAAAAATCAATATTGATACAGGATCAGAATGGGAATAAGATACAAATGAACAGCGATGGCATTACTATGGAAAGCTGCAAGGATGTAAAGATCAAAGCAACGGGTGATATAAAGATGGAAGGAATAAATATAGAAGCAAAAGCAAGTGCAGGATTAAAAGCCCAGGGTTCAGCATCAGCAGAAATAAGCAGTAGTGCTACAACGACAGTGAAAGGAAGTATAGTAATGATCAATTAGTGTTGAATAGAATTCCTGAACGTACAAGTGAGTGACACAACGAAAGCTTAATAGTAGTAGTGAAGATTGATAAATAAAAATCAAAACCAACATGCCACAGGCAGCGAGAGTAGGAGATAGTACGGCACATGGCGGATCTATTATTGGACCGGGAGTAAGCAATGTAATGATTGGCGGAATGCCTGCTGCAGTAGTTGGTGATATGCATGTATGTGCAATAGTACCGACACCTGCTTCACCACATCCAACAACTACGCCGTTTGTTGCAGGCAGTGTAACTGTAATGGTTGGCGGAAAACCATTGCTGCGTGTTGGTGATATGGCAGCTTGTGGTGCTAGTATTATTATAGGAGCCAGTACTGTAATGGCTGGATAAAATTGAGTTATGGCAAAAGAAAACTTTTCGATCATTGGCACAGGATGGGGATTTCCTCCTGCATTTTCACCCGGCGGTAAGAACCTGGAGATGACATCAGGCACAAAAGATATTGAACAAAGTATTCATATACTTCTCTCAACGGCATTGCAGGAAAGAGTGATGCAGCCAACTTACGGATGCAATCTTGATTCAATGCTGTTTGAAAGCATGGATGAACATTTCAGGACTTATTTGAAACATCTTGTAAAAACAGCGATCCTGTATCACGAGCCCCGGATAAAGACAGATAAAATTGAAGTGCAGACGGATGAAGCGGTGGAAGGGCGGATATTGATCATTATTGATTATACAATACGAACAACCAATTCCAAACTCAATTATGTATATGACTTCTACCTGAAGTATTGAAATGGCAAGACAGTTATACGATATAAGAAATTATCCACGCAATGCAGGTACCTCGCAACCGGGCAGATACAACAGTGATCTGATGGGGGAGAAGGTAGCCATCATAGAACATAATGTTGCAGACTACATCGCCTTTGCACAAAAGTTATCGGAATACCTGAAATATTATAATGATACGGATTGGGAAAAACCGGCTGGAAATTGGCAGAATTTTTTGACGAATGATGTTTCTTATCACCTTGCAGTTATTGTTGCAGATAAGCCGGAACTATGGAGTGCAGCATGGAATGAGTTGACGGAGATCGTGGAAACAAATACGGAGAAAGAAAACAAAAAATATTTTACGTGGCGATATGATCTTCTATATACACTTGTTGGCCGGCTGGCCGATGCATTTGTTTATAGCAAGCAATTTTTGCCATGGTATAATGAGCTGAAGGCTCTTTTCACTACCGCTAACCTGAATATCATTTATGAGTTGCTGGAAAAATATTATGCTGCATCAACAAAACTTGTAGTTGATGATGCCGGGGTCTTCACCTATAAAGATCTGACACTTCAAAAAAGGGAAGCAGTAGTTGCAAACATTGCTACAAATAAAAGTGTCTTGTCAGAAATACTGGATATCGATGATTCACTTATAGATGATGGTAAATTCATTTTCGGTGATAACACAGAAATTATTCCAAAAGTAAATGCCTCGAGCGAATATCTTAATGATCTTGCACAGCAATTGCTGCAGGTATATAGAAGAGTAAATGATATTTCAGAAGAGCATCTTAAATTAAGTCTTACAAATTATAATGAACATCAACCGCATGTTGGTTTGTTCTATGCATTTCTCAAGCTATTGGAGGAACATAAAACTGATATTAATTCCCTTCTACTAAGACATCTTGATTATTATTATAAGCAAGTATTGGGTGTAAAAGCGAATCCCTATCAGCCTTCAAAAGCCTATGTAACTTTTGAACCGGCTAAAAATATAAACGAATACCAAATAAAAGCTGGCAGCTTGCTTACGGCAGGAAAGGATGCAAAAGGGAAAGATATTTTCTATAAAACACAACAGGATATTATTATAAACAAAGCGGAATTGGGAAGTATAAAATCATTTACAGTAATAAGAAATAAATCTGATGAACAAAATGAAAGAACAAAATTAGGAGAGCCATTAGGGATTTTTGCTTGTCCACAGGCAAACTCCGCCGATGGAAAAGGTAAACCATTACAACCGGGACAAAGCTGGGATGCTTTCAGGGCAACATCAATTGATGCGAATACTGATGCTGAGATAGGACTTTCGTTTTACAGTTCTTTGTTAAAGGAAGCTTCACCAACATTAAATACTTATACAATAAAAGTAACGTTTGCAAATTCACCATCATTTACATGGCTTGGCGATTTTACAAAACAGTATGGGAAAATAAAAATAAATACGGTAAAGGAGCCAATAGAAATAATTCCAAAAGAGACCAGCTATGCATCAGGAGTGTTTAGAATTACTTTCGATGTTCCCGAAAAAACAAAAGTAAGCGGTGCTTTTCCTAATGCTACCATTTTATTTGGCAAACAGCAAAGCGAGGTGAATGATAACTTTTTTGATAAACTGAAATTATTACAAGCATCAATTATCTCTTCATTTGAATTTATACTGCTGAAAAAATCTATTTCAGTGGCCAAGGCAGAAACAATATTAGGTATGACAGATCTTTCTGCATCGTTTCCCGCATTTGGTGGCGTACCCAAAGATGGCAGTTGGTTTAAAATAATAGAACCAATAGTAAAAGGAAAAGCCATTTCTGATCTCGATATAAATATTGAATGGGCATCAAAGACGGAAAGAGCATTTACTGTTGATGCTGAATACATGGTCGGAGCAAATAAAATAGCGAAACCGAATTATACAATTGGGAGCGGTGCAGCCGAAAGTAAACTTGAAAATGTCGTTGATCCTACGGCTCCTGTTACATTCAGTGAAGATTATGTAAAGATCATTTTACGGAGCGACAATGATCTTGGACACAAAACCTACGCAGAAGATCTTGCAGGGGCAGTTACTGATGATTATGTGGAAACCTTTCCAATGATCTCTTTCATGACAAGAGAATTTAATAATCCAGCGATCAATGAAATGACCACAGAGACAGGCGTACCAATGCGTAAGAAAGTTCTTCCTGATGACTCGAGGATGGTAGGACTTCTTTTTCCTAATAAGCGGCCTTTTCCTAAACCACCTTATACACCTGTTATAAAAAGTATCACACTTACCTGTAATCTTTCTGAATCAATTACTCTTAAGGATATAAGTTATCAATATCCGCATGAATACAAGAGACATGATACAAATAATTTGCATCTTATTCCACCAACTCCATTTGAAGGGGAGCTTTTTATTGGATTTAAAAACCTGGCACAGGCACAAAGTTTAAATGTGCTGATACAAGTAGAAGAAGGAACTGCTGATCCAACATTACCCAACCCGGAAGTAAGTTGGAATTTTCTTCATAATAACAG
>JBIOVR010000213.1:0-10622 GCA_044867875.1 Chitinophagaceae bacterium | reverse complement strand
ATGTATATTGAAAAAGATGGTGCATTAGATCGTCGTTTTCAAAAAGTAATGGTAGAGCCACCTTCAGTGGATGAGACGATCATGATCCTCACCAATATTCAAAGCAAGTATGAGGATTATCACAATGTTTCTTATTCGGTAGAAGCAATAGATGCTTGCGTAAAGTTGAGCGATCGTTATATGACAGACCGTTTACTTCCAGATAAGGCAATTGATGTGATGGATGAAGTAGGAGCCAGAGTGCATTTGAAAAACATCAACGTGCCGCCGAATATTATTGATCTGGAAAAGAAAATTGAAGATGTAAAGAATGAAAAGAATAAAGTGGTAAAAAGCCAGAAGTTTGAAGAAGCAGCTTCTCTTCGAGATACGGAGAAAAGATTAGCAGAAGAACTAGAGAAAGCAAAAAATGAATGGGAGGAAGAAAGTAAGCATAAAAAATACCCAATTGGCGAAGAAGAGATAGCTGAAGTAGTAAGCATGATGACAGGTATTCCGGTGAAAAGAATGGTGCAGGCAGAGACAGAAAAACTGCGTCGCATGGCAGACGATATGAGGCATATGGTGATCGGCCAGGATGAAGCGATACAGAAAGTAGTGAAAGCTATTCAACGTAATCGTGTGGGATTAAAAGATCCAAAGAAACCGATCGGTACTTTCATTTTCCTTGGGCCTACCGGTGTTGGTAAAACAGAGTTGGCAAGAGCATTGGCAAGATATATGTTCGACAGTGAAGATGCACTGATAAGAATTGATATGAGTGAATACATGGAAAAATTCACTGTCAGCAGATTGATCGGTGCACCTCCGGGATATGTTGGCTATGAAGAAGGTGGCCAGCTGACTGAAAAGGTTCGTCGTAAACCTTATAGTGTGATCTTGCTTGATGAGATAGAAAAAGCTCACCCTGATATTTATAATATCCTGTTGCAGGTATTGGATGATGGTCAGTTGACTGATGGTTTAGGAAGAAAAGTTGATTTCAAGAACAGCATGATCATTATGACATCTAATATTGGTGTTCGGCAATTAAAAGATTTTGGTGATGGTGTTGGGTTTGCCACTGCATCAAAAACACAGAACCTGGATGAAAGCAATAAGGCTGTTATTGAAAAAGCATTGAAGCGTACTTTCTCTCCTGAATTCCTGAACAGGATAGATGATGTGGTAATATTTAATTCATTGAGCAGGGAAAATATCTTCAATATCATTGACATCCTGATGAAGAATGTAATGAAACGCCTGAGCAATCTTGGTTTCAGCATGGAACTAACGGAAGAAGCAAAAGCTTTTCTTGCCGAGAAAGGTTATGACCAGCAATTTGGTGCAAGACCTTTACACAGGGCTATTCAAAAATATCTTGAAGATCCGCTTGCAGAAGAAATACTTTCCATGCAGGTAAAACAGGGAGATATTTTAATTGCTGACCTTGATAAAGAAAATCAAAAGATCAGGTTTACTTTAAAGCAAGGGAAGGAAGGGAAAGAAGAGAAATCAAAAGCGTAGATAAATAACAATAGAATTTAACCCCGACCATGTCGGGGTTTTTTATTTCAACTAAATCATAGTTATTTGCAGCATGAACAAATATGCGGTAATAGTTGCAGGAGGATCAGGAACAAGAATGGGAGGAGCTACACCCAAACAATTTCTATTGGTAAATAATAAGCCAGTTCTTTATTATTCACTTCAAACATTTTTAAATGCATTTGCTGATATACAAATAGTACTTGTGCTTCCGGTTGATTACACTGATATGGGCCAGGAGATCATTGATGCATATTTTGATAAAGAAAAGATCAGGATCACGGCAGGAGGCGATACAAGATTTCAATCAGTAAAAAATGGATTGCAGTTAGTGGAAGATGATTCAATAATTTTTGTGCATGATGGAGTAAGATGTCTTTTGACGGAAAACCTTATTCATCGTTGTTATGCAAGTGCGGTGGAAACGGGAACTGCAATTCCTGTTGTTACCAGCAGGGACAGTGTAAGAATTGTTCAGGAAGAAGGTAACGACGCTATTGACAGAAATAAAGTAATGCTGGTGCAAACACCACAAACTTTTCATAGTAAGATATTATTGCCTGCTTTTAAAATTGATTACAAGGAAAAATTTACTGATGAAGCTACGGTAGTGGAGGCTTATGGTTTGAAAGTAACGCTGGTTGAAGGCGAGGAAAATAATATCAAAATAACAAAGCCAATGGATCTTTTGATCGCTGAAAAAATAATTAATGAAAGAGATTGATCATCCAAATCGATAGCCACGAAGAAAATCTTCGATCAGCATTCTTTTCTTTCCTTCCAGTTGAACATCTTTTAAAAGGATATATCCATCTTTCGCGGCAAATTTCAAATATGTTTTTCCGTCTGATTCCCAGCGTCCGGGTTTTGAAGTTGGCAATGAAAGTTCTTTCTCGCTTTTGAATATCTTAATTGTTTTATCACCCAGTTCGGTAAAGGCCCCCGGGAAAGGAGAGAGGCCACGAATAAGATTTTGGATCTCATCAATAGAACTCCGCCAATCTATATTGCAGGTTTCAGTAAAAATTTTGGGAGCATGTTTCTGTGGACCGTCGACCGTCGACTGTGGTCTTTCCTCCAATGTTCCATCAGCGATCCCTTTCACCGTTTCCACCAAAACCCTTGCCCCGATCTCTTTCATTTTATCATGTACATCACCGGCGGTTTCATTTTCATCGATCGGAAAACTTTCCTGCATTAAAATGTTCCCGGTGTCTATTTCGTGTTTGAGTTTAAAAGTTGTTACGCCGGTTTCTTTTTCTCCATTTATAACAGCCCAATTGATTGGTGCGGCACCGCGGTATTGTGGCAATAAACTACCATGAAGATTGATAGTGCCAAGTGGGGGCATGTTCCAAACAGATTCGGGCAACATGCGGAAGGCAACAACAATTTGCAGATCGGCATTTAATGATCTTAACTCGTTCAGAAATTCTATATTCTTTAATTTTTCTGGCTGTAAAACTTTTAAATGATGACGAATGGCATATTTTTTAACGGCACTTTCGGTCATCTTCATTCCTCTGCCTGCTTGTTTATCGGGAGCAGTAATAACTCCAACAATATTACATTTTGCCTTTACCAATGCTTCGAGTGATGCAACGGCAAACTCAGGTGTGCCCATAAAAACGATGCGCAGCGATCGAAAATTACTCATCGTAGCGAAGGTATTATAAAGAGGTAAGGAAGTGAAGCGATTATTTAATACCAGCTAACATTTCCTGTGCTTTCACACCAATGATAGGAACTGGTTTTTCCTGGCCATTAATAGCGGCAACTAATCCAATGACCCAAAGCACAAAAACCCCGATAAGGGAAATGTATATCAAAATAGAAATTATCCAACCTAATACAGGAATGAACAAAAAGATGAACATGATTATGTAAAGCACAACAGCAATTATCATCAATCCCAGTGATTGGCGAATGTGATATGCTGCCAGTTTTGATTTATTACTGCTATACAGAACATAAGCAATGATCCATCCGATCAATGAGAAATAACTTATGATAGAGATTGTTTTACCATCCACGCCTGATGTGGCCGGAGCTGGAGTTGGGTTGGTTTCGTTTGACATAAAAGTTGAGTTGGTTTGTTACCCTTAAAGTATGAAAAAAACCTTATTCAAAATCTTCATACAGCAAATATTTCTTGCGTATCGTTTTGAACTCACTCAATTTAGGCTCCCAGCTTTTTCTTATTTCTTCTTCGCTTTTTCCATCCTTTATCTGCTGCATTAATATATCTGTACCAGCTAGACGATTGAATGAATTTGTTTTTAAAAAGAAACTGTCTTTGCCAGGGAAAATTTTATACGCATCAAACAGCCATTGCAGCTGGATCTTATTATCTACTTTTTTCAATACCTCTTCAGGAGTGCCCCCAAAGTTCCAGCCGTAACAAATTTTTCCATAATGCTTGGAGCTTTTTGCTCCTTCATTTGGATTCGGTGTAAATGAAAACATGTTTTTTGGTAATAATGGATGTCCAATATATTCAAATGGTTTTGGAGTGCCGCGGCCTTCACTTAAGGCTGTTCCTTCAAATAAGCATGTTGTTGGATAGAGATAGATGGATTGTATTTCAGGTAAGTTCGGAGAAGGTCTTACTGGCAAAACATATTTGCTTTTATGCGTGTAGTTCTTGCATTTAATTACTAAAAAGTGAAAAGGAGTATCGGTAGTTTCCTTTGTTGTAATATTATATGCATTGACAGCATTTGCTTTGTCTGACACCCATTTTTCGCCAAGCAAAAGCATCGCATATTCTCCCATCGTCATTCCATAAACAATAGGTATTGGCTGCATGCCAACAAAACTTCTAAACTTCAAATCTAAAACTGGCCCATCAACATAAAAGCCATTTGGATTTGGCCGGTCCAACAATAGTAATGGTTTGTGATTTTCCAATGCAGTTTCCAAAAATTCCTGCATAGAAGATATATAGGTGTAAAAACGGGTTCCCACATCTTGTATATCGAAGATCAAAAGATCAATATCTTTTATATCTTCTGCTGAAGGTGTTCTTTTAGAGCCATATAATGATACAACTGGTATCCGAGTTTTCTCATCGGTATAGTTGCCAATTTTTTCACCTGCACTTGCTGTACCGCGGAATCCATGTTCGGGTCCAAAGATCACTTTGATATCAACGCCTAGTTTTCTTAATGTATCAACAAGGTGAGTGTTTCCAACCATTGATGTTTGATTGGCGAAGATGCCAACCTTCTTTCCTTTCAAGAATGGTAAATAAACATTGATGCGTTCGGCGCCGGGAATGATCTTGTCTTGCGGGTTAAATAGTTTCAGCAAAGTTTGAGAAATAACAATTTGACAATTTAGCAGTATAACACTGCTTATCAATAGCATTCTTTTCATATAACCAAATTTCAGGAAAATTATTAGTTAGACCTTAATTAATATGGGAACGGTTGCATCATGATAATTCAGTAACTTGCGAGCTCATTTTTTCTTTTTGTCTTCTTAATGCTCCGCAGAAATACAAGAGTACAAGTGTGCGACGCAAGGGACGGTGATTAGAAATTCATAAGTTGATCACAAAAAATATTAACAATGCAACAAGTAAAAAACGGTGACAAAGTAAAAGTACATTACCATGGTCGCCTTACCAGTGGAGAAACATTCGATTCATCAGAAGGTCGTGAACCGCTCGAGTTTGAAGTGGGCAGCGGAATGGTGATAAAAGGTTTTGATGATGGTGTGACGGGTATGAAAGTAGGAGAGAAGAAGACGGTGAATATTCCTGCGGAAAATGCATACGGCGAAAAAAATCCGGAAATGATCATTGATTATCCAAAAACTCAATTTCCTGAAGATATACAATTGCAAGTAGGAACGCCACTTGTTATGAGCAATGCATCGGGTCAGCAATTCCAGGTAAAAATTGCAGAAGTAAAAGATGATGTAGTTATCCTCGATGCAAATCATCCGCTGGCAGGTGAAGAATTAATTTTTGATTTAGAACTGGTGGAAATAGTTGGTGCAAAGCCGCTGATCATAATCCCTTGAGAGAAGTTATAGGTTATAAGTTTTAAGTAATAAGCTTAAAAGATAATAAAAATGTAAAGGGTCTGAAATTTTCAGACCCTTTCTTATAACTTAACATCTATAACTTATTTACTTTTTTCTGTTAAGCCACCATCCCAACCATAGTCCGCAAAGCCCCCACGCTACTAATACATCTACAAAATTGGTCACAGCACCAGGTGCATCGAACCATATATTCATTGAATAAGGAATGAACAAGTAACCAACTATACCGATCAAAAGCGAACTAAGAAAAGTAGTGAGGAACGAAGTATTGGTTTGTTTTATCAATACCCAGCAAGCAAAAAATGCTGAAATGATCGCAGCCAATAAGGCCGTGATGATATTGGTCACCATATTCATGTCATACGCTTTGTGATAACTAACAACCGCCCATGGTTTTCCCTGCATGTCTTTTTGCATTTGTTGCATTTCTTCAGTACTGGCTTCTTCTTTTGCATGAGGAAGATAATATTGACCAGTCTCACTAAATTGACTGTTGAGAAAATTCAAAACGCTGTCTTGTGCCGGAGCTTGCTGATATTCTTTACCATGAAGATCAAGTACGGTCCATGAGAGAGTTTGCCATAAAAATAGAAGGATACCTCCGACGAGGCCGCCGATGATTAGCTTTTTCATAATAGCTGATTTTGGTTAGAAATAAAAGGTAGAAACTTATTTCATCTTTTGCAACAGGAGTTGTTAACCGGCTTTGACACTTGGCTGATCGTCCCTTGCGACGCTCCGTTCATCTTTCTATTTACTATTAGGCTACTGCGTCGCAGTTTACCAAGAGCGAAGCGAAGGGTCGCACTCTTGTACTTCAGTAATTCTACTCAACTATCGTGAATAGTGAGTAGTTAAAGGTGAGTATGAAAACTAAATAAATTGACCATTCACCACTCACAATTCACCGTTGGCAAGTTTCGTCGTATATTCGCTGTCCATTTTTATAAAGTATGTTTGAAAACTACAAGTTCACTGCAGCAGAAAGGTTTTTGCGTTATGTACAGATAGATACCCAAAGCGATCCTCTTTCAAAAAAAAACCCCTCAACAGAAAAGCAAAAAGATCTGAGTAAGATCTTAGCAGAAGAATTAAAACAGCTCGGCGTTGCTGATGCTCATATGGACGAATGGGGTTATGTATATGCAACTATTCCGTCTAATACAGAAAAGAAAGTTCCGATCATTTGTTTCTGTGCCCATGTGGATACAGCGCCAGATTGCAGCGGTACGTGTGTAAAACCTATCGTTCATTCTAATTACCAGGGGCATGATATTGTTTTGCCGGATGACACTACACAAATACTGAAAACAAGTGATTACCCATATTTGCAAACACAAATTGGAAACGATATTATTACTGCATCAGGAAAAACTTTACTGGGCAGTGATGATAAAGCCGGAGTAGCTGAGATCATGGATCTCGCAAATTTTTTAATGAAGAACAGAGACGTAAAACACGGCGAGATAAAAATCCTGTTTACACCTGATGAAGAAGTAGGAAGAGGAACGGAGAAAGTAGACCTGAAAAAATTGGGTGCTGACTTCGCTTATACTTTAGATGGGGGTAATACAGGAAGTCTTGAAGATGAAACATTCAGTGCCGATGCTGTAGAAGTTATCATTCATGGCGTAATAGCTCATCCCGGTTATGCAAAGGGAAAAATGATAAATGCAATGAAGATCGCCGGAGAGATCCTGGCAGCACTTCCAAAAGATAGATTGTCGCCCGAGTCAACCGAAGGGAAAAGAGGATTTATTCACCCCGTAAGATTGGAAGGAATTGCAGAAAAATGCACGATTGATTTTATCATTCGTGATTTTGAAACAAAAGGATTGCAAAAAAAAGAAGATTACCTGCGTACACAAATTGAAGAGTTAATGCGTCTTTATCCCAAAGCATCTTTTGAATATAAAGTGACAGAGCAGTATCGCAACATGAAAGAAATTTTATTGCTTCATCCGCAAGTGGTGGATCATGCAAAAGAAGCGATCAAAAGAGCGGGATTAAAATTAAAGATGGAAAGTATTCGTGGGGGCACTGATGGCAGTCGTTTGTCATTTATGGGTTTGCCTTGTCCAAATCTATTTGCCGGGGAACAAGCAATACATTCAAAACTTGAATTCATCAGTGTGCAGGACATGAATAAAGCGGTAGAAACAATGGTACATCTTGTTAGTATCTGGAATGAAAAATCCTGATGTCTAGATATCATCCTTCCAAACTCTCATATACCAATAGATAGGATACCCAACGATCCCTGCAAATAAGAAAACAAGTATCCAAATAATTCTTTCAGTTGAATCCAATGCTTTGTGCCGTAACAGGTGCATGATAAAGAAAATAAGCAGGCCAATTGAAAGTATGCCCATCGCAAATCCAAGGAAAATGAGCGGAGCAAAAGCACTGAATACTTCCTGCGGCGCCGGGTCATATTTATCCCATTGAAAAAAAGTAGGAAACATACCGAAGAGCATAAATAGAAAAACAAGAAGCAGGATTATCGGCAAAAAACTAAGTATGCCAATAAATAGTTTTGAGCTGCGTGACATAAAAATGATTTCTGTAAAGTTAGTTCTATTCCTTTCTGCTTGTTAACGAGTGTAAAATATTTCCCTGACCAGTGAAATTCTTGGTACTTTAGCTCACTCAAAAAACTTATATATGCAACAGTTTTGGTCACAATATTGGTGGACATTAATTATACTTTTTATTTTCTTCAGCTCATTTTATACCATCAACCAGGGTTTTATAGGTGTAATCACTATGTTCGGAAGATACCAGCGTATTGCAAGACCGGGTTTGCGGATGAAACTCCCGTTAATTGAATCGGTTCATAAAAGAGTTTCTATCCAAAACCGTTCAGTGGAACTGGAGTTCCAGGCAGTAACACAGGACCAGGCAAATGTTTATTTTAAAAGCATGCTTTTATATTCTGTGCAAAATGCTGATGAAGAAACTATAAAAAAAGTAGCATTCAAATTCATTGCAGACAGGGACCTGATGCAGGCATTGATAAGGACGATCGAAGGTAATATCCGGTCTTTTGTTGCAACAAAAAAGCAAGCAGAAGTATTAGGTCTACGCAAAGAGATCGTTGAATACGTAAAGGAACAGGTTGATCACTCTTTGGAGAATTGGGGTTATCACTTACAGGATCTGCAGATAAACGATATCACATTTGATAAAGTGATCCTTGATTCAATGAGCAAAGTGGTGGCAAGTAATAACCTGAAAGCGGCTGCTGAGAATGAAGGGCAGGCTTTATTGATCACAAAAACAAAATCAGCCGAAGCAGAAGGCAATGCAATAAAGATCTCGGCAGAAGCAGAGAAAGAAGCCGCAAGACTTCGTGGGCAAGGTGTGGCTTTGTTCCGCATGGAAGTGGCACAGGGTATGACCGAAGCCGCAGAGCAAATGAAGCAAGCCAATCTTGATACCAACGTAATTCTATTCAGTATGTGGACAGAAGCCATTAAGAATTTTGCAGAGTTTGGAAAAGGCAATGTGATCTTCCTTGATGGCAGTGCACAGGGCATGGAAAATACCATGAAACAGATACAAGCAATGATGATGAAGCCAATCGGCCAGGGATCTAAATAGTATTTGCGAAAGTTTAACTGTTTTATTTATTCGATGATCCATTGTTGTTAAAGAACTCCAAAACTTAACATGCCTCCACAACGTGGCATTATTTTTCTCGTTTCATCCACAGTTGTTGAAAAGTTATCTATTCATTAGAACTACGTAGCCTTACTTTTACGAACCAAAGAAAAAAGAAATGATTGATCTTTTACAGATTTCCGACTCGTTAACCCAGATCGCAGGCCATATGAATGTTGATCGCAACAATGATGGCAGCATAAGTTTTATGGAACTCCTTTTTATGGGTGGCTGGATCATGGTCCCGCTTGCCATTATGCTGTTATTGGCTATTTATGTATTTTTCGAACGCTATATCGCCATTCGCAATGCTTCAAATATTGATCAGAATTTTATGAACATTGTCCGGGATCATATTGTAAGCGGCAATCTTAGTGCGGCAAGAAGCTTTGCGAAAAACTCAAACAATCCGGTTGCACGTATCATTGATAAAGGACTACAACGTGTGGGCAAACCAATTGAGAATATTGAAAAGAGCATGGATAATGTGGGTCAATTGGAAATGTATAAACTGGAAAAGAATCTTGGTATTCTTTCTGTTGTTTCCAAAGCAGCGCCAATTTTTGGTTTTGTGGGAACGCTGATCGGTTTGATGCAGTTGTTCGCCAATATCCAAAAAGCAAATGAAGTGGAGATCAATGTTGTTTCCCAGGGTATTTATACAAAACTTATTACTTCAATCACGGGCCTGGTCATTGGATTGATCGCCTATTTTGCTTACAGCTATCTCAATACACAAATAGATAAAACATCAAACAAAATGGAAGCGGCCGCTGCCGATTTCCTTGATGTATTACAAGAGCCAACTCACTAATCGTTTGAAGAATGAAGTTTAGAAAAAAACATAGAAATGAGTCGGAAGTGTTCACAGATTCACTGAATGATATTCTTTTCATTTTGCTGATGTTCTTTTTGATCACCACTACGCAGGCAAATCCGAATGTAAAAACGGTAAACACTCCCCGCGGATCGAAAGATAGAAAAGTGAAGCAAAGTGTAACGGTATCCATTGATGCAGCGCAAAAGGTTTATATCGGTCAAAGAGAAGTGCCCCCGGCATTGCTCGATTCTTTTTTGAAAATTGAATTAGATAAACACCGCAAATTTCCGGATGATACTCTGACAGTAGTGGTAAATGCAGATTCGATCTCTTATCATGCAGGCTTTATAAAAGTACTGGAAGCGGCTAAAAAGAATAATGCAAAAGTAGCAGTGAACGTGAAGAACTAATTATAGTGTTGCTTTGATCATCCTGTCTTTTCCCTGCATATCCTTTCTCAATTCAATATTTGCAAATCCTCGAAACAGGCTTACAGCTTGTTCACCCAATGCCTCATTTATTTCAACAAATAAACTTCCGCCGGGTTTTAAATGTTTTA
>JBIOVR010000212.1:0-5530 GCA_044867875.1 Chitinophagaceae bacterium | reverse complement strand
GACAGTATTCAATTGAATGCAGGCGGATCTCTTCGTTATAAATGGTCACCTTCCACAGGTTTATCAAATGATACAATACCAAATCCAATTGCCAAACCGCCAAATGACATTACCTATACAGTAAGAGTGTATAATCAATATACTTGTTTTGATACTAAAAGTGTAGGCTTTACGGTTTGGAAAAAGCCAAAAGCTTTTGCAGGACCTGATCAATATTTCAGAAAAGGAAAACCCGTACAATTAAACGGCAATGCTACGGGTACTAATATTTCTTATTCATGGTCGCCGCCAACTTATTTGGATAATGCTAATTATTTAGCCCCGAGAGCAAAGCCACCCGGAAGCATCACCTATTCACTGACAGTTGTTTCAAACAATGGTTGTGGTACAAGTGTTGACAGTGTAAAATTAGAAGCGATCGATAAATTATTTATTCCAACCGGTTTTACTCCGAATAATGATGGTTTAAATGACAGGTGGGAAATTATAACTTTTGAAGATTATCCTGATGCTATTGTAGATGTTTACAACCGCTATGGGCAATTAGTATACCGTGGCTATGGGAAAGATTATAAACCATGGAATGGAACTTTTAAAGGAAAGCCATGCCTGCCGGGTGTGTATGTTTATATGCTGGACTTACATAATGGTAAACCGGTTTTAAAAGGAACACTCAACCTGATTAGATAAGTTGGTTAATATTTATACCTGTAAAAATCACACCACTCCTCATCACATAAAAGTTTTTTGAGAATAGGATCATTTAAAACATCAACATAATCCATCCATTTTTTCCCAACCTTTATTTTTCGATAAACTAAATGAATACCCTGGCTATAATCAACCCACCAATAAATATGACCCGTATATAATGGTTGAATTGGAGTACCATCAAGTTTGTGCCATCCATAAATTGCCACACGATCAGGCTTAGGATCTCTTGAAATTTTTCCACTGATAACTACATCTTTTTGAATGCCTGCGATCAACCCTTTTCTTCCTTTACGTTGTCCTTCTATTATTAAATGATGATGCCACATGGTTGGAGTACTGTCTCGAAAAGCAAACATGGGAACTGGTTCTAATTTTATTTTAGCAGCTTTATAAATATCATCCACCATTTTTCTTGTTGGTAAAAAACAATTAAGGCTGTCAGCAATTTTTTGTGCTGCTAAAGGAGTAATATTTATTCTTGCCCAATCATCGTCTGTACCAATGCTTAAATAATCCGGCGAAACAAAATATTCAGCATTGATTGTTTTACCAGTTATTGAATCAATGATCGAAACCTTTATTCTTTCAAAGTTTTTTAGAAATGAAGGAATATTACCTGCAAGAATTTCTTTCACGGCAAATGAATCTCTTTCCTGCCATTTCATTCCAAAGGCCTGGTGATAAAAATCATTGCCTATAAGCGATGAATTTCTTTGAGGGACTTCTATCTTTTTTGTTGTTTGGCAAGAAACAATGAAAAGAATAAATATGACAATAACCCATCTCATGAATGAAAGATAATAAAAACTCCATAGTGAACAGAAACCTGAACACTTCGTTTCACTCAGTGCAGGCTGTGCCTCGCAAATAAAGTCAAATAGTTGCAATGGCGTTAAGCCCAAAAACATTAAACTTCAAATATCAAACCTCAAACCAACATCTTATCTTCGCCGAAATTTTTTCCATATGAACCTTCACGAATTCCAGGCTAAAGAACTTTTGAAAAAATATAATGTACCCGTGCAGGAAGGCATTGCATGTGGCACTGTACATGAAGCGGAAGAAGCTTATCGTCAAATAAAAACTCAATTCGGAAGTCCCTTTGCAGTTGTAAAAGCACAGATACATGCAGGTGGCCGTGGTAAGGGAACAATAAAAGAAACCGGCATTAATGGAGTAAAAGTTGGAAAAGGACTTGATGAAGTAGTAGGCTATGCTCAAAAAATTTTAGGAGGCACATTGGTGACTCTCCAAACTGGGCCTGCTGGCAAAGTAGTTCATAAAATTTTAGTGGCACAGGATATGTATTATGATGGACCAACTGAAAGAAAAGAATTTTATTTATCAGTATTGCTTGACCGTACAAAAGGACAGAATGTAATTATGTATAGCACTGAAGGCGGAATGAATATTGAAGAAGTGGCGCATAATACTCCGGAAAAAATTTTTAAGGAATGGGTTCATCCGGCTGGCGGCTTACAACCTTTCCAGGCAAGAAAGATCGCTTTCAATTTAGGATTGAGCGGCGAATCATTTAAGAATTGCGTAAAGTTTGTAACTAATTTATATAACGCATACGTGGGATTAGATTGTTCAATGCTTGAGATAAATCCATTATTCAAAGCTGCTGATGATAAAATTGTGGCAGTTGATTGTAAAATGAACCTGGATGAAAATGCATTGATGCGTCATCCCGATCTTTCTGCATTGCGTGATGTAAGTGAAGAAGATCCTACAGAAGTAGAAGCAGGAAAATTCAATTTGAATTTTGTAAAGCTTGATGGTAATGTTGGTTGTATGGTAAATGGCGCTGGTCTTGCTATGGCAACCATGGATATGATAAAACTTAGTGGTGGCGAGCCTGCAAACTTTTTGGATGTTGGCGGCACTGCAAATGCACAAACAGTTGAAGCAGGATTTAAGATCATTTTAAAAGATCCTGCAGTGAAAGCAATATTGATAAACATCTTTGGCGGTATCGTTCGTTGTGATCGTGTGGCACAGGGTGTAATTGATGCTTATAAAAATATGGGCAATATCAAAGTACCGATCATTGTTCGCTTGCAGGGTACGAATGCAGAAGAAGCAAAAAAATTGATTGATGAAAGTGGGTTAAAAGTTCAATCTGCTATTTTGTTAAGTGAAGCCGCAGATCTTGTGAAGAAAGCGGTGGCCTAAGATGATAGTTGATAAATAATAACTGATAATGAGTCCTGCAACAACGCAGGACTTTTTCTTGATATGATATTTATCTTTGCGTAATGGCTGAAGACTTATTAATAACAAAAGGCACTAAGGAAGAACAATACGAATCATTACTTCCTCAATTAAAGTCGTTGCTGGAAGGCGAGCCTGATCTTATAGCAAACCTTGCGAATATTACTGGTGCACTGAAAGAACAATTCAACTGGTTATGGGTTGGTTTCTATTTAGTAAAGAATGATGAATTGGTATTAGGCCCTTTCCAGGGACCGGTTGCCTGTACAAGAATAAAAAAAGGAAAAGGTGTTTGTGGTGCAAGTTGGGCCAAGGCACAAACATTGATCGTTCCGGATGTAGAAAAATTTCCAGGGCATATTGCATGCAGCAGTTTGTCAAGATCTGAAATAGTGGTACCGATCATTCGTAATAATAAAGTGATTGGAGTACTCGATGTTGATAGTATTGAGCCAGATCAATTTGATAATATTGACCAGGATTATCTCGAACAAATCATTGAATTGATCAATTTTTAATTTCTTTTTAATGCATACGAATGTTTTAACCCCTTACTAACATTCCTGTAAAATTTGTGTCATTCTGAATGGCATTATTTTCGTACTTTCGCCCGTTCCCAGATTCACCTTTGGCCTGATTAAAGCGAACCCATTAAATGAAGCAACTAAGCGAGTTACTAGATCCAACTTATCAACAACCCGAGTCTTATTCTCGTTACGAAAGATTCTGGATGAAATACATGAATGATAAAAGGGACTTCCCATTTATCCATTTACTTACCTGGATACATATTTCAGTTATTCCACTTGGCTTATTGTTATTTTTCCCTGTATTGCAAGGCTTATGGTGGTGGGCTGTTTATGCTGTATGGTTCTTTATCGGGCACATCAAACTTCGCGGCCCTTTCGGGTTAATGCTTCATAATATTACACATCGCCGGCTTTTTAAAAAGAAACATGACTGGCTGAATAAATATGTGATCTGGTTTGTTTGCCCCTTCTTTGGTCACACTCCGGAAACTTATTTTGTTCATCATGTTGGTATGCATCATGAAGAAAATAATATGGATGATGATACCAGCAGTACATTGCCTTATCAAAGAGATTCGGTTCGTGACTTCTTCAAATATTATCTGAATTTTATTTTTCTTGGTTTCAAAGAAACCTTCATGTATCTCGTTAATAAAAAGAAGAAGAAATATTACATGCGTCTCACGTATGGCGAAGGTGCTTTTTTTGCGCTTTGTGTTGTAATGTGTTTTATTAACCTGCAAGCTTCTTTATGGGTATTGATCATTCCTTTCCTTCTTTCAAGATTGATAATGATGCTTGGCAACTGGACACAACATGCATTTGTAGATCCTAATGACCCGGAAAACATGTACCGCAATTGCTATACCTGCATCAATACTTCTTACAATACAAAATGCTGGAATGACGGTTATCATTTAATGCATCATTTAAGACCCGGAGCTCACTACACAGAAATGCCGAATCTGTTTGTAAAGGAAAAAGATACACTTGCAAAAGAAAAATCGCTGGTTTTTGAAGGTGTACATTACCTGCACCTGTTTTATTTCCTGATGACAAAGCGTTATGATAAAATTGCCGACAACCTCGTTAATATTAATAACAGTTTTTCATCAAGAGAGGAAGCCATCAGCATTTTAAAACAGCGTACAGCAAAATTCTACAATCGCGGGGCTGCCTGATTTTTTTTATTTTCGTTCCATGGTTACTATCAGAGATCTTCGGAAAGAAGATAATCCTGCACTTGCAAAAGTTGTAAAAAATACTTTGGCGGAATTTGGCGCCAATCACCCTAATACTGTCTATTACGATCCAACAACCGATACTTTATTTGAAGTATTTCAAACTCCCCGATCAAAATATTTCCTGGCAGAAATAAATAATAAAATTGTTGGCGGCGGTGGCATTTATCCAACTGATGGATTACCACCAGATACTTGTGAATTAGTAAAAATGTATTTGCTACCAGAAGCCCGAGGGTTAGGATTAGGAAGAACATTGATTGAAAAATGTATTGAGGCAGCTGCTGAAAATGGTTTTAAAAAGATCTATCTCGAAACCATGCCCGAGCTGAAACAAGCGTTGAGTGTATATGAAAAATTCGGATTTGAATTTTTGAAAGGCCCTATGGGAAATAGCGGGCATACCGGTTGCAGCTTGTGGATGTTAAAGAGTGTGTAGTCGATAGTCTGGAGCTGACTCCGAACTCACGACTCACGACTCACCACTTGTACTTCATACACAGGACTAAATAAATAAATCTTTCCCGTTCTTACTTCTTCGCACTTAAATCTTTTCCGTTGCTTCTCTCCTTTTTTAAAAATATTTCCATCATCAATTTTGAATAAAGCATTCAAAGGGATCTCTTCAACTAATTTAAAACCGTTTTTATTTTCATCATATTTACGGAGGACCCGTATAAGATCATCCTCGGCACAACTGCTTGCTGCCGGGTTTTTAAGTGAAGCCAGCAATTCTTTTTCAATATCCGGAGGAAAAACTTTATTCTCAACAAACTGTTTCAGCAAATAACCATAAATAGTTTTCCATTCATTGCCATGTGCCATTAC
>JBIOVR010000211.1:0-2631 GCA_044867875.1 Chitinophagaceae bacterium | reverse complement strand
TTGCTATCCATTATCAGTTCACCTGTTTCCTGGTTATCACGAAACACTTTAGTAGCGTGTAATATCTTGTCTACCAGGGTGGTTTTACCATGGTCAACGTGTGCTATGATCGCTATATTTCTTATTTACATACTCTTTTTTAAACGAGCGGCAAATGTACGCCAATTCAGCGGGGCAGC
The DNA here is from genome assembly GCA_044867875.1 of Chitinophagaceae bacterium. Lineage (GTDB taxonomy): Bacteria > Bacteroidota > Bacteroidia > Chitinophagales > Chitinophagaceae > VBAS01. Next base: position 2,452 of record JBIOVR010000211.1, on the reverse strand, counting down.
GAAGGAAATGAAAGTGATTATTTTGTTATCAACATAAGTACCCTGATTAGGCTTTGCTTGCGACGCTCCATTCATCTTTCTGATCATTGTTCATCATTTTGCGTCGCGGTTTACCCAGACACTGAGCAAAGCGAAGTGGAAGGGTCGCACTCTTGTACTATCAGTAATTCTATTTGGCTATTTGTAACATAAAATCGATGGTTGACGTCTACTATCCATCAATCCTTTGTTCCCGGGTATTAAATTTCTAGCTTTATAAAAAATCTACCATGCGTTTTCTCAAATGGTTCGGAATTTTTTTACTGGTCTTAATAATCATTTATTTCCTCGGTCCCCAACCCCCTACTCCCAAATACAATAATGAACTACCCAATATCCCATCCGATGCAATACAATTGGAAAAATATATTGCCAATAATGAATCAAAACATAAACTGAAACCCAATAACGAAGCAAGAGTTTTATGGTATAATGACTCCACAAAAGAGAAAACAGAATATGCAGTTGTTTATTTACATGGTTTTAGTGCCTCGCAGGAAGAAGGCGATCCTGTTCATTTTGAGTTTGCAAAAAAATTCGGATGCAATTTGTATTTAGCAAGGCTTGCAGAACATGGGGTTGACACAACAGAACCACTTGCAAATTATACCGCTGAAAAAAGTTGGCGATCAGCCGTTGAAGCTTATGCCATTGGTAAACAACTTGGCAGAAAAATAATTCTAATGTCAACCTCAACCGGCGGCACATTAGCACTAAAGCTTTGTGCTGAGTTTCCCGATATAGCTGCAAATATTATGATGTCCCCAAATATTGCGATCAATGATCCGAATGCATGGATGGCTAATAATCACTGGGGCTTACAAATTGCCTACTTAGTGGTTGGTAAGCATAAAATTATTGCTGACACTTCGGCATTATATAAACAATATTGGAATCAACGTTATTCGACAAATTCATTAGTTCAACTAGAAGAGTTGCTGGAATCAACAATGAAAGAATCAACTTTTAAAAAAGTAACACAGCCCTCGCTGTTACTTTATTATTTTAAAGATAAAGATCACCAGGACCAGGTAGTAAAAGTATCGGCAATGAAAAGAATGTTTGTGCAAATTGCCACACCCGATAATTTAAAAAGACAAGTGGCTATTCCCAATGCAGAAGATCATGTGCTTGCATCACCGATCAAATCGAAAGATGTTGAAAGTGTAAGGAATGAGATACAAAAATTTGCAATAGAAATCCTGAAACTGCCGGTTGCAAAACAATAATATTTACACCCTCATATAAATTTTTCTCTTATCTAGTATATATCCTACCAACCAACAAAAGAGCATAAATGTTATTGCGAATAAGAACGATCCAAAATAAGGGCCTACTTTACTAAAAATATTTTGATACAGCCATTGATATAGCGGTGTATCGCCAATCGGAATAAACCACATTAAAATAGCGCCGATCTCTGATACGAGATAAACAAACAACGGATTTTTTCCGAATACTTCAAAGAAGTAATTGAATCGTTTTATTTGTAAAAAATCAATAACATACACCAGTGCCGATAACAATACACAATCAATTCCTACAGTTACGAACACAAAGCTTCCTGTCCATAATTTTTTATTGATGGGGAAGAAATTATTCCAGCACAATGCAAGAAAGATCAAGGTAACTCCCACTAATAATAGTTTTGCCAATCCTTCATAACTATTTCCTTTTTCCTGTATCCATTTACCCGCAGCATAACCAAAAGTTACATTTGCAATGGCGGGCAATGTGCTCAACAAACCTTCGGGATCAAATGCCACTCCTTCTCCATGATATAAGTGATCTGATCCAAACAACCATAGATCCAGTCTTGTTCCTGCATTTGTCAGCATATCATAAGGATCATCACCTCCACTAAACATTCTAAGGATAAGCCAGTAGATCAAAAGAAAACTTACTGACAGCGTTAACACGGTATTTAATTTCAGGTAACGGATCATCAATGCTCCGGCACAATAACCCAAGGCAATTCTTTGTAACACTCCCATGATTCTTGTATGTCCGATCGGGTTGGCGGATAAACCACCGCTTTCATTCCAGTGCACAAAAGGGAACCAATACATGAGGTATCCCAATAAAAAAATAATGATGGTTCTTTTAAAGATCTTACCAAGCACAGTTGCATCATTCATGTTCACCCATTTCTTCATAACGAAACTCATGGCATTGCCAACTGCAAACATGAATGAAGGAAAAACAAGATCGGTTGGGGTAAAGCCATTCCAGCTGGCATGATTCAAGGGAGCATATGCGGTATCATAGCTACCGGGAGTATTTACTATGATCATAAAACAAACCGTCATACCCCGGAAAACATCAAGGGCAGTGAAACGCAGAGGTGGTTGCATAAGCAGTCGTTTAGTTTCCGAATGTAGAAATTATATTACAGAAACGCTACGGTAATTTT
>JBIOVR010000210.1:0-4592 GCA_044867875.1 Chitinophagaceae bacterium | reverse complement strand
GCTCTGTAAGCAGCATAACTTACTGCGATCTGCTTATTTCTTTCTGTTCTTTTTTCTGTTGCAACTCTTTCAACATTTTTTAAATAGACCGGCGAAGCAGCTGCATCAAATCTAGACCATGCATCGTATACCGAGGTCCACACCAGGGCCAACATTCTTGATGTAACGGTTGGTCTTGGCCTGAAAAGATCGGTATTATCAGCAGTCGCATCTAAAGAAATTTTACCCCATTTATAAACTATATTATCTGCACCCTTTGCTTGTGTTAATGGAGCATTGGGTTTACACCCCGGAAGAAATAAATAAATGAAAATATAGAAAGCACACCGTTTCATAAGCGGGAAGTCTTAAAATCAAAACCGGGAACAAGATAATACTCATCCCCGGTTTGAATGAAAAGAAAAATCTGCGAAAAAAAATTAATACCCGGGATTCTGTGGATACTTAGGTCCCGTAGTAACCAGGTTTATCTGGCTTTGTGGTATTGGTCTTAAATAATCTCTTGAAGGATTAAAGGCCGCAACTGGGTTATATGCTGCTAGTCTTGACTGTAATGTTTTTGTACGAACAAGATCATACCATCTCATCCATTCACCAAACAATTCTCTTGTACGTTCATCCATAATAAAATCTATTGTTATTTGACCCGCAGTTACCTGGTTTGCTGCTGCAGCAGCAGAATTTTGAGCACCACTATTTGTTGATCTGAAAGCCGCACGGGTACGTAATACATTGATCATAGTCGCAGCATTTGCTGAGTTACCTGCTTTGAAGGCTGCTTCAGCTGCGATGAGATAAGTTTCAGCAAGACGCACAAAAATAAATGGTCTGTCTGATGCATCGTTTGTATGTAATCTTGTTACATCATCATGTTTTTTCATCGGAGGGAACATGTTTACATCATACTGGTTTGGCAATACCAATACTGATTTTGATGCTCTTCTGTCGGCTTCTGTAATTGTATTAAATCCCCAAAGTTTTATTGCTGTATCAACACCTTTTACCCATGTATATTCTGTTAACGGACTCGTAGGATCACCCGGATTTGAACCTCTTGTTACTTTTATTGTAATTGGTGTTTGAGCAGAAATAGGTCCCGGCCTGTTAAATAACCAAAATGTTTGGAATGTGTTGTCATAACGTGAATCATTAGCTCTCTCCGCAAAGGCAGTATTCAGTGTATAGTTTGAAGGACGAACACGACCAAATGGACGGCCATATTGAATATCCCTGTCAACAGGATTTGCTGATACTGCCGGTGCACCAGTAATACCGTTATTTATGTTTGTGTTGAATATTGGGTAGTTTGGTCTTTGGTAAAAAAGAGATCCATTAAATTTACCTCCCGGGTTACCAGTTCCAAAGCCCGTTGTTTCCGATCCTTTAGGATCAGAATTTCTATCAACCACCCAAAGAATTTCTTTGCCATATTCATTCCCTTCTTTAAATACATCATTAAAATTCTGCTCCAGATCTAATGAAGCACTTCCATTACCATATTGTGATTTGTTAGTAATAAGATCAAGCGCCTGGTTATAAGCATCAGTAAAATCAGTTGGTTTTGCTGCTGAAGACCATCCTCTTGTCAACAGAACTTTAGCCAGCAAATGTTTAGCTACACCTTTTGCTGCACGACCCGGTGTTGGATTTGCTTTGAATGGCAATTCAGCGATCGCTTCAGTAAGATCTTTAACGACCTGGTCATAAACTAATGCAATTGGATCACGTTTAGCTTCAGTAGAGGGACTTGTGGAGGTAGCTAAAGTAAGGGTTACATCACCAAAAGTGGTTACAAGCATGAAATAAAAATATCCGCGAAGGAATTTTGCTTCACCAGATAATCTTGTTTTATCTGCGGCAGGCAAAGTTACTGTTGGAAGTTTTTCTAATACACTATTGCAGTTGTTAATTGAACGATATGACCAATCCCAAATAGACTGAATATTTCCATCACCTGTTTGTATCGTATAAGTTGCAAACTGGGGACTACCGGTTCCGAAACCTGTCAAATGTTCATCCGTACCAAGCATCGTGTTATAGCACATACCTTCCTGGCAATACCAGTTACGAATGTTCGAATAAGCCCCTATGATGGCTGCATCAACGCCACCCGGTGTTTCAAAATAATCAGGCAGGATATTCGATCTGTTCGTTTCTTCTAAAACTTTGCTGCAACTTGTTGTGAACAGCACTGAGCTGAGCAAGGCAAACAATGTTATTTTAAAGAAATTTTTCATATTAGGTGATTTATATATTTTAGAATTTCAAATTAAGACCAAAAAGGAATTCTCTTGTTGGTGGTGTTGTTATATGAAGAGTGATTGCCCTGTTGGGTGCAGCATTACTGCTTCCTCCCTGTGGTGTCAATACACCCGGGTTACCAGTATTACCAGTTCCTGTTCCTTCAGGATCTACTGCTAAACCATCACGAACCATTGGTGAATAAACAATAAAAGGGTTAGTAACAGTTGCAAATATCCTTGCTGATGATATGCCAGCTCTGGATAAGAATTTTGCTGGTATCTGGTACCCGATATTAATACTTCTGACTTTGATAAATGTTGCATCATAGTATCCTAATGTTGATGCATAATTATCATTGAGGGCTTGTCCTTCAGGATGAGGAAAGGCATTTGTAGGATTTGTTTTTGTCCAATAATCAACTTTCCATTGATTTCCTCTTGCTTGTCCAAAAAATGCATAACCACCAGTACCACCATTGTTTGATTGAAAATAAGTAGCAACTGCAGTACCACCCCATCTTGCAAAAGCGACAACTGACAAGTCAAAGCTTTTATAAGTGAACCTGTTTGTAAAACCCGCTACCCATTTTGGTTGAAATGTTCCAACAACCTGCATATCGTTTGCATCAATTTTCATGTCATTGTTTCTGTCTTCCACTCTTATGCGACCGACAGCTTGCGGAGCACCGTATTGAGCAGCAAGCGCTGCATCTTTGTCCTGCCATATACCTATTTTCTTAAAATCATAAATTACAGTAAGCGGCTGACCTATAAACCAACCATTTCCGATATCCTGTGTTTTTCCAGGCTCTTCCAATGCTGTGATCTCTTCACGATTCATACTCCAGTTGGCGTCAATTACCCACTTGAATCCACTTTTAGTATCAACCGGCACAGCACTTAAAACCAATTCCACACCATGGCTCTTGGTAGCTGCTGCATTTGTAATGATCGCATCTGCCCCATTACTCAATGGTAAAGATTTGCGAACAAGAATGTTTTCAGTCTCAGTCTGATAAATATCTATTGAACCAGAAAGCCTGTTTTTAAAGAAGCCGAAGTCTACACCAAAGTTGGTTGTTGTTGTTGTTTCCCACTTCAGCCCTGGATTCGGTAATACACTCACATAAAATCCGGTTACTGTAGAGCCTCCGAAATTGTAATTGTTGTTTGCAAGATTCCCTAATGTGGCATAAGGAGCAACAGCCTGGTTCGCTGATTTACCCCAGCCAGCTCTAACTCTTAAATTTGATATCCATGAAACACCTTTTAAGAATGATTCTTCACTGGCATTCCAGCTTGCCGCCAATGCAGGATAACTTGTCCATTGATTTTCGTCTGACAAACGAGAAGAAGCATCACGACGATAAGTAGCAGTTAAATTATATTTTTCATTAAAAGTATAATTTAACCTTGCCATATATGAAACCAATCCTGATTTTGAATAATTGTTTCCACCAGCACCCGCGGTTATTGTACTCGCATATTGTGCCGCATTTGTATTTTGAACATAATCAGCTGGAATACCTGTACCGCTGAAGTTTGTATTTGTTGATTCACCTTCCTGTACTTCAAATAACCCTGTGAGATTTATCCTGTGTTTATCAGCAATTTTTTTGTCATAAGTAAGCTGATGGTAAATATCATAGTTCCAGGCTTCGCCATCACTTACAGAAGCGGTATTAGAAAGATAAGGAGTACCGGATACACCAGTAAGAATTGTATTAGCACCACGATATGTATCATAATTTTCCTGCCTGAAATCCGCCATAGCATTGAAGCGATATTTTAACTCATTTAAAATCTGCACTTCGGCGTAAAAAGTATTATAGGTTCTTAGTCTTCTTCTCCTGTCAAGAACGGCATTTTCATTGGTAAGGGTCAAAGGATTTAACCTTACCCCCACATCCTGGTGACCTACCATTGGTTGAATATTCACAGTTCCATCCGGATTATATATAGAAACAAGTGGGCTTAAGGATAATGTATTAAACATTGGATTTACACCATCACCATTAGTATAACTAAGTGTATTCATTGTATTCAATCCGATCCTTACTCTTTTACCGATCTTTTGATCGATCGTTGCTCTTAGTGAAAAACGAGAGAAATCAACAAGAGGAATGATACCTTCCTGGCTCAAATAACTAAGACCAAGACCATATTGTGTCTGATCGGTACCACCAGATAAATTCAAATCATGGTTTTGAACGAATCCCTTCTTGTAAAGGGTACTTTGCCAATTTGTATTTGTGCCGGCAGCTTGTCCGGCAAGTTCAGCTGGAGTAAACTGAGCCGGGGCTGTTGCATTTGCAGCACCATATCTTGCTTCAGATTTAAAAGCATAAA
>JBIOVR010000209.1:0-11978 GCA_044867875.1 Chitinophagaceae bacterium | reverse complement strand
CGCCCGTGTTGTAGAACGATTCTTAAGCAAAGGAGTGCATGATATGACCTTGTTTGGTGTCCCGCAGAACCCATCTTGTGCATTTCATGAAGCGATGGGTGGTGAAAGATTATACTCCGAAAAAGGAACATTTGATGGTTGCTATCGCTGGAGTGATCTGAAAAAATTGATAGTTCATTGAAGGTTTATTTTTGCCCTGCTTTCATTTTTTCATACTGACTCAAATATAGACTAGCTTTTTCCATGTCGCCCATCGCCTGGTATGTCAATCCTAAAAACTGGTAATTCTCACTATTGTCAGGTTGCATTTCAACACATCGTTTGAAATATGATGCTGACGTATTGAAATCTTTTAGATAATAATAGCACCGGCCTATATTTTTTAATATATCAACATCATCGGGATTAAGTTCTGAAGCTTTCAAATAGACCGGCAACGCCTCGTTAAATTTTTTTAATCCAAAAAAAGCCGTACCCTTAAAATTCAAAATACTGGATGTTTCAGTATCTAATAAAAGAAATGAATCCAATGCAGCAATTGATTTCTCAAACTGGCCGGTTTTCAAATAACCATATCCCAGCTCCTTATATAAAACCGATTTAGGTTGTAGAGTTAAAGCCCTTGCTTTTTCAAAATTATCGACCGAATTTTTGAAATCCCCTTTATTCTTATAAAAGAAACCCAAACCAATATAAGCATTGGCATATTGCGGAAAAATAGTAAGGGCCGTTTCATATTCCTTCTTTGCTTGTTGATATGTCTCTTCTTTATCAAATCCACCGTTCTTGTCATTAAGTGCATTATTGAACAGTGCACCTCCGTAACTATAGTGCACACGGGCACTTTTAGGTGATATTTTTGAAGCTGCTCTGAATAATGTCAGGTTATCTTGCCAGTCCCGGCTACGGAAAATTGTTTTAGCAGAATATATGACCACAAGTAGCGCTGTAATAGTCAACAAGAGCTGATATCTCTTAAAGAATTCACCAAAGGAATTAAATGTAAAATTTTTCTTTTCGATCCTTGTTAGCTTTACGAACAATAGGGTTATCAAAATACAAAAGCCAAATGATGGTATATACAAAAAACGTTCTGCCATAGAAGCCCCTATAAGAAACAGGATATTAGAGACCGGGAAAATCGTAACCAGGAAAAACAGAATTGCATAGGCATACATATTTTTTTTGCTGATCATTATAATGGAAAAGATCGTTGCCCCAGCAAATAACAATAAGGCAGCAATTACCAGCGGGTCACTGAGGGTTTTTAGTTCGATCTGGGCATATGAATAGTCACTTGATAAGGGATGTGGAAATAGTAAAAGAATTACATACCTGAGAAGAACATACATTGCCGATGCAAATACCTGAAAATAACTTACCGCATTGACAAGAAAATTATCCATCAATCCAATACCGTCTGTAATTGGCCGGTGATTGCTGATTGACTGCCGTAACAACAAATAAATTAAAGTGATCCCTGCAAGTGTTGATCCTGAATAAATGAGCAGGCGTTTATTTGTCTCTCTAAATACAAATAATGTTAACGGAATTATTACCATGAAAGTGATTCCCGTTTCCTTTGAAAGCAACGCCAGGAAAAAAAACAAGGATCCGAGAAGTATGGAAGAAATATTTTTTGTCGCATAATACCGCAGGTAAAAGAGTAAAGCGAGAAGAGTAAAAAGGAAACAAAGAATTTCATCACGACTTTTAATATTATTCACCACTTCGGTATGGATAGGATGTGCAGCATAAAGTAATGTACAAATAAATGGAACTATCAAATTGTTTTGAAATAAATGACACAATAAAAAAAATAACAGGAAACAGGAAAAAGCATATAACACCACATTTATAAGATGACTCGGCATCGGGTTATCGGGAAACAATGTCCACTCAATAGCAAACATGACCAGGGAGGCGGGACGATAAATAGCGCCTTCTTTATTTCCTGAAAATCCATACCAGTAATCCGAAGTCATTAGATCAGGAATGGCCTTGATCCCCTCTTTTATTAATCTATTACCCTGGATCACAGTGATATCATCATATGCATAATCAAATGATATGCTTTGAGCATATAACACAAAAGAAAAAATAGCAATAAAAAAACCCAATTGCTTTTTTAGTTTCCCTGTCGGCATGGAAGAAACAATGCGTTCAGGGGATTTAGGGGCAGCTTTTGGGGATTTAAATTTTTTTTTGCTCACACTTAATAATTTAATATAGCCAATCGGTAAATTAAAACAATAAATTTATACCTCTAAATTCCATTATTCAAAATCAAACATTCCCCTTATTGATACCTGAATCTTTACCAGATATTCTTCCTCAATCATTTAAAAGGTGCTTAACAAGAGATATCTTTTACGCTTTAACCTGATTCCACAAGAACGAAGGAGTTCTATAAATTAATTTAAGAATAATATCACTTGAACTAAATGTTTATACAACTAATAGTCGTAAATTGATAGTCCATCCTTCGAAAAACCTTCAGATTGCCCCAACACCATTAAACTGAAGGACTATGAGCCAGAGCCACGTTACTGATACAGGATTGCTGGATGCGATCCGCATTGATGACACAAATGCTTTTGAAGAATTGATAAGCAGGTATTGGTTTTGTTTATACCAATACTCATATGGCAAAACAAGATCTGAAGAAACAGCAGCTGAAATTACCAGGGACATCTTTATTGAATTATGGGAGTACCGCTTCTATATTCCCGCCAATTTCTCCATACAGCTTTATTTGCATGAAAGGGTCAGGAAAAAAATAGTTTATTATTTATACAAGAAAATTTCTGAAGAACCTGGCAATACAGAATTGATGGGGTACCTAAATGCCGAATTTTCTTTTAATAATCTAAAATCCGCTTATCGGCCAGTTTCACAACTTAAACCTTCTATTGAAAAAGGATCTTATCAGGAGAATAAAGAAATGGGCACAAGTAAAACTCAGCAAGAGCAAAGTTTTACTTTCGACTGGAAGTTAATATTTAATAATATTCGATTAGGGGTTCGCAATACATTCCATTTTTAAACCAAAATAAAATTATGGAAACAGAGATCTTAAAACCAAAACTTGAACGATTTATAGGTGGCAATGCAAGCCCGGCGGAGATCAAACAAATTGACGCCTGGTTTTCCAACGGGAACTACCAAAAACTTCATTTATCTGAAAAAGAGAGAAGGGACCTGCACAATAATATTTTATACGATGTGCAATGTTATACCGCATACCCACTTTTTTTTCCGAAAAAAAATGAACACCTCAAAAGATCGATCGTCATGATCAAAAATGTTTTGTGGATAGCTGCTTTGATCCTGCTTACCTATTTTGTTGTTTTTTATAACTGGTAATGTAATAAAGAGAAAGTCCCTTTGCTGGCATTAATCGCAAGTTAATAGCTAACACTATCAATACCCTTTTATCGTTTATGACTTATAAGTTAGCTTCATTAACTTTATTCTTATTCTTATTCTTATTCTTAAACTTTAAAAACAGGTGCTATCAATGACCAAAATTATTTTGTTATTGCTTTTACTATTGAGTTCATTCTTTAGTAATTCACAAACAGCCGACACGTCTGCAACTTCTAATGACAACATCATCTATGATACTGTGGATTCAGTAGCTACTTTTCCCGGTGGAAAACCTGCCTGGTATAAGTTCGTGGAAAAAAATTTAGACCCAAATGTCGGCGTTGAAAACAGTGCTAAAAAAGGAACCTATAAAGTAAAAATCAAATTTACTGTAACCAAAGATGGCACGTTAAAGGATTTCGAGCCAATGACAAAATACAAGCATGGTTTTGAAGATGAAGTAATAAGAGTATTAAAATTATCACCGAAGTGGATTCCAGCAAGGAAAAACGGAGTAAATGTGAATTCTAAAGTAGTGCAAGAACAGGTTTTTGTTATTATGGTAGGTTGACGCTGCTATGGCATAAGGCAGCTTTCATGTGTCACACCACATCCACATTATTCACCACCGTTACACTTTTAAAACTTTTATGCTGATGAAGAAGAGCAACCTGCTCCAGCATATTTTTTTTACAATGAGCGATCACCTTTGAATCACGGGGAAGTTTTATCAATAGTTCCATTAAATGCTGGTTACGGATACGATTGATAACCGGTTCAGCTGGACCAACCAAATACTGACCATATTTTGTTTTTAATCCATCAGCAAAAAAATGCGAAGCTTTTTCTACCAATTCTTTTATTTTATGTTTAAAAGTAACATGAATTAATCTTGAGAATGGCGGGTAGAAAAATTGCTTTCGTTTTTCGATCTCTTCATTATATAATTTTTTATAGTCATGTTCTTTCACTAATTGCAAAACAGGATGAGACGGTTGAATAGTTTGAATTAATACCTTACCTGTTGCTTCTTTTCGTCCTGCTCTCCCACTCACTTGCTCCATTAACTGAAATGCTCTTTCATTCACTCTGAAATCTGCAAAACTGAGTAGGCCATCAGCATCCAAAACTCCAACAAGATCGACATTGTCAAAATCCAAACCTTTTACCACCATTTGAGTGCCCACTAAAATATCGATACGCTGTTGTTCAAATTGCTGGATCAAAACATCATGAGCATTCTTACCACGAACTGTATCAATATCCATCCTTGCAATTTTTGCATTGGGAAATTGTTCCAACAATAATTCTTCTATTTTTTCTGTTCCAAAATTCCTTTGAACAAAATTGTGATTCCCACATGCGGCACAAGTAAGTAACGGCGCATAAGTAGTTCCACAATAATGACAAATAAGTTTATTAGAAAACTTGTGATAGGTCAACGATACATCACAATATTTGCATTGTGGTATCCAGCCGCAGGTATTACAAACCTGGTAAGGCGTATAACCACGGCGGTTTTGAAAAAGAATAACCTGCCTTTGCCTTGCTAACACTTCATTCACTGAATCGATCAATGTCGGCGAGAGCATCACCTTACCCTTTTCTTTTTGAAAAACTTTCTTAGTGTCAATGATCTCTATTGGCGGAAGTTGCACATCACCATAACGCTGCATTAATTCAGTCAAGCCATATTTACCTGTTATTGCATTATGATAACTTTCCAATGAAGGTGTGGCGCTGCCTAACAAAGTTTTTGCTCCAAACAAAGAAGCAAAATAGATGGCAGCATCTCTCCCATTATATCGCGGTGCCGGATCATGTTGCTTATAAGAAGTATCATGTTCTTCATCACAAATGATAAGGCCAAGGTTTTGAAAAGGAAGAAACACAGATGACCGGGCACCGAGCACAATCTTCAATTCGCCGCTTTTCACCTTATTCCAAATTTCTACCCGTTCATTCTGAGAAAATTTAGAATGATAAATACCAATATGCCCACCAAAATGTTTATGCAAACGTCGAATGATCTGTGAAGTAAGAGCAATCTCCGGCAGCATATATAAAACCTGCTTGCCCTGCCTGATCAGTTGCTCGATCAGTTTTATATAAATAAGAGTTTTACCGCTGCTGGTTACTCCATGCAGTAGACAAACCTGTTTTTCAGTAAATGATTGTTGTGTTTTTTCAAGTATTTCTTGTTGCAGCGTTGTTAATTCAAAATCAATTTTTATGTCTTTGGGTAAATACTGAATTCGATCGATCACTCTTTTTTCTACCCGCAGGATTTCTTTATCCACTAATCCTTTTAACTGCGCATCAGAAGCATTTGATTTTTTCAGTAAGCTGGTCTTTGTTACTTCTCCTTCTGTTTTCACCAGGTGAAGATAACTGAGCAAAAGCTCCATTTGTTTTGGCGCCCTTGTCCAGTTGTTCAGCAGCTCAGAAAGTTTTTCATCACTATTGTATTCCGGGTTCAGTAATACATACGTTTCTTTTTTAGGAGAATAAGTTTGTTTCAATGCTTCCCATACGAAGCAAACTTTCTTTTGTATAAGTCGATTGATAACCGGGTAAACATGAGATGAATCCAACACTTGTTGTACTTCCGTCAGCTTTAATTCTTTTTTTATCAACAGTGCTTCTGCTACTAAATACTCATCGTGATCTAAAGCAGAGAAATCATCCCCGTATTCATCATTAAAAACCAGGATCGTTTCACTGCTTAATTTGAAATGTGCCGGTAAAGCAGCTGCCATCACTTCACCTTCGCTGCACATATAGTAAGATGCGATCCATTCCCATAATTTCAATTGCTCTTCAAATACGACAGGTTCAACGTCCAGTACATTCAAAATATCTTTTGCCTCAAAAAAATCAGGCTTCTCCTTATGAAGTCTTTTTACAATACCGGCATACTTTTTATTTTTTCCAAGATTCACTTCCACACGACAACCCGCATGCAATTGCTCCTTCATATGATCCGGTACAGACCATGTGTAGTTTTTAGGGAGAGCAAGAGGTATGATTATTTCAGCATACCCCCCGACCCCTAAAGGGGAGTTAGTTTCATCTATATCGTAGATACTTTTTGACATGGTAATTAATAAAGGTAGCAACTTAAGTAAATGACTCTAAAGCCCCATTTAGGGGGTTTGGGGGCTTGACTTAATCCATGACGCTTTATACTCACGAAGTTTTTTATCCATGAGTTCATAAACCTTTTGCTTTAATAACGGAAGATCATGTTGAGTTAACCCATCTACTGGAATTTCTTCTAAAAAAATAGCCCTGTTCTTCCCGGGTGTTAATGAAAATATGCTGCGGTAATTCATCCTATCATATACATCAGGAAATAAAAATGGCTTGATCGGCATTTGTGCATCTATTGCTACCCGGAATGCACCGTCATAAAAATCTTTCAATGGTTTTTCAGTCATATTAAAAGTGCCCTCCGGAAAAACAAGAATAGATATTCCTTTTTTCAAAATAGATCTCATGTTTCTTACACTCTTTGCACGGTTATCTGCACTACTGCGATCAACTCTTACTACCGCATATTTATAAATAAATCCAAATACAGGCACTTTGGACATTTCAGTCTTACCTAATGCACGGATAGGTCGCCTCAGCGTTTTCACGATAAGTGGCGCATCGAGATAAGAGATATGATTACCAACAAAAATGTATTGTTTGTTTTTATCCAACGGCTGTTCATAATAATTACGATGAAAAATAAAGATCAGCGGGAACCAAATATCACCCCACAACATACAAAGACGGTATATCATATTACCACCAATGACGTTACCAAATAAAGAAGCAATAAGTATAAATGGAAAAAGCAAAAGCATAATACCAATAAAAAGAAGAAGGGCATAAATACTGTATATCCATTGGAGAGGCCTAAGCAAAAATCGCATCAATTATTAATTTTTAAAAATGAAAGTGGCATTGTCTCATCATTGATGCAATTGCAGCCCACTATTCCGTTAGCGTCATAACAATCTAAAACTTTAGCAACAGACCCGCATTGTTGAATAATAATGATAATACTCATTTTTTGTTTTGTTACACCGCGAACTGTAAAAATAGGGCAAGGTTTTTTATGCAGATCCGATTTAGCCCGGTCAACCTCACCATTTCTAAAGATCACCATTATACTATTTGCATTGATATGATGGCAATCCATCCGGCACAGTGCAAACTTTGTGTACTCGATGCGTGATGGGTTCCGGTTCAATACTAATTTCTTTTTAGGTTCATTACGGATCTTTATAATAATAAAAACAAGCAAAGCGAATACGAACAGCAGCGAGATAATGACATTCCTTGCTTTCATTTTTTAAATGCGGATAATAGTGATCTGTCAATTTTTATTATCATATTTCTTATAATCACCGGGACAATTACAACTCCATTCCGTATCCAGGTCGATCACAGTAACAACAGTTGTTTTATCGTTGCATTGAGCAAAAACGATCCTCGTCTTTTGATTGTCGCCGGTAATTCCTTCTACAGCATAACGTGGACACCTTGCATTTTGCAGATCGCTTTTATTGTAATTTATTTTGCCGTCCTGCATTATTTCTTCTACTTCTGCCTGCGAGATTCTTCTGCACTGCATCCTGCACTTTGCATGCTTGCTGTATTCAAGATATGAGATGCGTCGGTCAAAGCCTTTGTCACGATTAGTTGTTGTAGTGCTCTTACTTTTTGTGTTATCATTTGTGCCCCGTTCATCTTTACATTGTCTAATGATAAACACTAAAGCGGCAAGTGCAAAAACCAAAATTATCGGCGCTGCTTTTTTAACCTGGGGATTCATTATGCAAGTATAATTTATTTTTATTGAGTCGGCTTTTGCACTACTCTCTTCGTCCCTTGCGTCGCACTCTTGTACGATAGTAATTCTTTGCAGCTTAAGTCCACCCCGAATTGTAGTTTGTCAAAAATTGAAATACTTCCCCCGCCAGCGGGGGACAATGAGCTTGCTTTTTATCTGATCAGAATAAATAAGCACTTCAATATGTACAATAAAGGAAATGTTTAATATCCCCCGCTGGCGGGGGAAGCACTCCGATAATAAACAAAGTAATAATTGGGGGTGGATTAAAAGCTGAATAACGAACCGACGTACAAGAGTGCGACGCAACAGAAGCTCGATAGGATTACTCAAGCTGGCACTATAAACTATAAACCACAGACCTTAAACTTTTCTATCTTTGCGCCCCATGGCAGAAGCAAGAACAGTCGCATTTCATACACTTGGTTGTAAACTCAATTTTTCTGAAACCTCAACTCTTTCAAGAATGTTGGAGAATGAAGGTTTTGAGAAAAAAGAGTTTGATGATCAGGCTGATGTGTATGTTATCAATACTTGTTCTGTAACCGATAATGCTGACAAAGAATGCAGGCAAATCGTTCGCCGAATTCAGCGAAAGGCTCCGGAGAGTTTGGTAGTGATCACCGGTTGTTATGCGCAACTAAAGCCAAAACAAATTGCCGAAATACCAGGAGTTAATCTCGTGTTGGGAGCTGCAGAAAAATTCAATCTTGCCCAGCATATTCGAGAGCTATCAAAAGGTGATTCCGCAAAGATCTGTAGTTGTGATATTGAAGATGTTACAGGATTTAATTCATCTTTTTCCATCAACGATCGTACAAGAACTTTTTTTAAAGGTTCAGGATGGTTGTGATTACAATTGTTCTTTCTGTACCATACCACAAGCCCGTGGCAAAAGCCGGAGTGATTCAATAGAAAATGTGTTGAAGAATGTTGAGCACCTTGCGTCACATGGCGTGAAGGAAGTTGTGCTCACAGGAGTCAATCTTGGTGATTTTGGGAAAGGTCCTGATGGCGCTTTGAAATATGAAGAGAATTTTTTTGAGTTAGTGCAGGCATTGGAAAAAATCAAAGGAATTCAACGCTACCGTATCTCATCTATTGAACCCAATTTACTGACCAACGAGATTATTGAGTTTGTAGCGAACAGCGATAAGTTTATGCCGCATTTCCATATTCCTTTACAAAGCGGCAGTAACAAGATATTGGGATCAATGCGTAGAAGATATAAAAGAGAATTATATGCTGAACGTGTGGCACTGATCAAAACCCTTATGCCTCATTGTTGTATCGGCGTGGATGTGATCGTTGGCTTCCCGGGAGAAACAGACGAGGACTTTAAAGACTGTTTTGATTTCCTGCATTCATTAGATATCTCTTATCTCCATGTATTCACCTATTCTGAAAGAGATAATACACATGCAATAAGCATTAAGCCCATTGTCCCGATGAATGTAAGGCATGAAAGGAATAAAACACTTCGTAACCTTTCTTACATGAAGATGCAATACTTCACTGAGCAACATCATGGACAAACAAGAAAGGTCTTGTTTGAAGGACATGAGAATAAGGGCATGATGGAAGGTTATACTGATAACTACATCAAAATAACAACTCCGTTTAGAAAAGAATGGGTGAATGAAATTGTAGAATGGAAAATCTAAATATCCTCAGGCTTTCCTTGTTTCCAGTAATTTAAAAAAATGCTCCTGGTATGTATTCCCGATCGGGATGATGCGGTCCTTGATATATATTTCCTGTCGCTCAATGGATGTGATCTTGTCTAAAGCAACGATATAAGATCTGTGAACACGTACAAAACGGTTTGGAGATAATATTTCTTCCAATTGTTTCATCACTTGCAGGGTAACGATCCGTTGTGTCTTCGTATAAATAGAGACATAATTCTTCAATCCTTCTATATACAAGATATCATCCAGCTCAACTCTCACCATTTTGGTTTCCACTTTTACAAAGATGTAACCACCGGTTTCCGGAAGCATCTCCTGGGAACGATTAAGCTTTTGTGTCGGGTTTTTTTGGTTGTATGCTTTTTCCACTGCCTTATAAAACCGTTCAAATGCAATTGGTTTCAGCAAATAGTCGATGACATTGTGTTCAAAGCCATCTATTGCATATTCCTGGTAAGCTGATGTGATGATAACCTGTGCCCTGTTTTGCAATAATTGCATGAACTGAACTCCATTAAGCTGCGGCATTTGTATATCAAGGAAAACGAGATCAACAGGATCGTTATTTAAACTGACCAGGGCTTCCATGGGATTATTAAAGGAACCAGCCAGTTGCAGGAATGGAACTTTATTGATGTGATCTTCGAGCAAGTGGATTGCCAGCGGCTCATCGTCAAGGACAATGCATTTAAGCATAAACAGTATTGTTTGTTCCTTATAAAGGTAACTGTAAATTCACAATAAACCTGTCTGCTGCTTTGCTTACATCGAGGGTGTATTTTTTGCCGTAAAGCAGGTCGAGACGCTTATGCACATTTGGAAGACCTATGCCCCCTACGTCATCTTTTTGGTAAGAATTAATAGTATTCTCAATTGAAAAATTCAGCTGGTGATCGGTGACTTTTAAATTGATATCAACTGGTTTCTGTGCATCAGTTAATATGCCATGTTTGCAGGCATTTTCTATAAGAGGGAAAAGTAATAAAGGCACAATTCTCTTTCCGTTCGTATCTCCTTCTATTGAGAAATTAATATAAACATCCCCGGGATGTCGCAGTTTCTCCAGGTCGATATAGCTATTGATATGCCGGATCTCTTTATCAAGACTCACTCTGTTTTCGGCGTCTTCTTTTTCGTACAGTACATAGCGCATCAGTTCTGAAAGTTTCATAACACTCTGTCCTGTCTTTGTACTTTTTTCCATTACAGACAGTGAATAGATATTATTCAGCGCATTGAACAAAAAATGCGGATTCACCTGAAGTTTTAAAAAAGATAATTCAGCCTTCAGTTTTTGATTCTCGAGTTCCTTCCGAAGCTTTTCTTGTTGAAACCAGAGCAACAAAAGGCGGTAAGCAAATCCAACAACAACAACGGATACATTGATCAGGATTTCGCGATTAAAATAGGTTCCGAAACGGTAACTGAAAATGCCGAGAGACTCCGATACGGGCTTTCTGGAAAATTTATCAAACATTGGGCTTTTATTCATTAGGTACTGGTTAAAGGATGTCTCGAGTCGAAATTTCAGGTAAGTAACTATGATAGCTAGTAATAAGGAAGAGGCAACTAACCAGAGCCATTTTTTCTGAAGGGTTGCCATCCTGGGCATTATATAAAATGCTACAATGTAAAACAGTAAAAAATTGATAGTAACAAGAAAGAAATGATTAAATAAGAAAGACTCCCAAAGAGCAGATATATCCATATTAACGAGACTGGGAAGGAACGTAATAAAATGCAATGCGAGCCATGCCAGCCAATGAGTAATAAAAACAAACAAGCCGCCTTTTCTAAAGGGAGATACTAGCAAGAGATCAAAATTTAGTGTTACTGCGGCCACAATGTACAATTATTTGAAAAATATGCTGCAATCTGGTAAATTATTGAAAGCCACATTTCACTAACTGACATTCGGGGGTTTTTAAAGGATGAATTTGGCTCATCGTTCTACAAAAAAATTCATACGGTGAATTAACAATTTGGTCATCTGAAATCTGACCTTTGTTTAATACTCAGCCCCACACCTCAAAATGCGATCTAACTTACCGCCCGTAATTCTCCTATAGTAC
>JBIOVR010000208.1:0-3112 GCA_044867875.1 Chitinophagaceae bacterium | reverse complement strand
CCATTTTTCTTTTGTAACCAGCACGGCTCTGTCCACCCTTATTACCTTTTGTAGATGTGCCTCCATGTCCTGAAGCTTCACCGCGACCGATTCTTTTTTCTTTTTGTGTTGCGCCTTTTGCAGGTCTTAACTGATGTAGTTTCATTTTTAATTTGATTTTGTACTTAACGGGGAATCACCCCTCGCTTTAATTTGTTTATGCTTCTTCTACTTTCACCAGGTGATTCATTTTACGAACCATGCCGAGTATTTGCGGAGTAGCTTCTACTTCTTTAGTTGCATTCATCTTATTCAAACCAAGAGCTTTCAGTGTTTTTTTCTGACGCTCCGGTCTGTCGATGGGACTTTTTACTAAAGTGATTTTTATCTTTTTCATTTTTTAAAAATTTCTGATTTCTTATTTCAAGATTTCAAATATTGAAACAAGAAATTTTGAAACAAATATTATCCGTTAAAAACTTTCTTCAATCCTACTGTTCTTGTTTTAGCAACTGAGATCGGCTCACGCAACATTGCTAATGCTTTAAAAGTTGCTTTAACCACGTTATGGGGATTTGCTGAACCAAGTGATTTAGCTAATACGTCAGTTACACCAGCAGCTTCAAGTACTGCACGCATACTACCACCGGCAATTACACCCGTACCATGTGCAGCTGGTTTGATCAATACTTTTGCAGCGCCTTCTTTTGCCCACTGATCATGAGGAATAGTGCCATGCATGATAGGAACTTTGATAAGGTTCTTTTTTGCATCTTCAATTCCTTTAGTAATTGCTTCCTGAACTTCTTTTGCTTTTCCCAGGCCATGACCAACAACTCCATTCTCATTTCCAACAACAACTAATGCAGAAAAACTAAATGAACGGCCACCCTTTGTTGTTTTTACAACACGGTTGATGGCTACCACTTTGTCTTTTAGTTCAAGGTCGCCGGCTTTTACTCTGGTTAAATTAACTTTTGCCATTTATTATTATTTGCAATTTTTGAATTAGAATTTCAATCCACCTTCTCTTGCTCCATCAGCTACTGCTTTCACACGACCGTGATATAAGTAACCACCACGATCAAAAACCACTTCTGTTAAACCGAGCTCTGTAGCTTTTGCTGCAATTGCAGAACCCACCAACTTGCTTTTTTCAGATTTGTTTACTTTTTGTGCAGCAATACTTTTTTCTTTTGATGAGGCAGCAGCAAGTGTTTGTCCACTAACATCATCAATTAACTGAGCATAGATTTCTGTATTGCTTCTGAAAACAGAAAGACGTGGTTTTGCTGAAGTACCGTTAATTTTTTTACGGATACCGAAACGTATGTTCTGTCTTCTCGCTGTTTTTGCTTTCGAATTCATATTCTTTATTTTTTAGCCTTGATTCTGCCAAGGCATTTCTGATTATTTATTATTTACCAGCGGCTTTACCTGCTTTCTTACGAACAAACTCACCAACATAACGAACACCTTTTCCTTTGTATGGTTCAGGCTTACGCAGACCACGGATCTTTGCTGCTACCTGGCCAAGTAATTGATGATCGATACCTTCTAAACTGATCATTGGATTCTGACCTTTTTCCTGTGATGTTACCACTTTCAATTCTTTTGGAACTTCGAAAATGATATTGTGCGAATAACCCAAAGAAAGATCAAGGATATTACCCTGGCTACTTGCTTTGAAACCAACACCGATCAGTTCAAGATTCTTTTTATACCCTTCAGTCACTCCTTTTATCATATTAGAAGTTAATGAACGATACAAGCCATGCAATGCACGATGACGGATCTGGTCAGTAGGACGAGCAAAGGTTACTTCATCATCTTTTACCTCAACCGTGATATCACGATCAACAGCTTGCTTCAATTCTCCTTTCGGTCCTTTTACAGTCACTACGCCATCACCGCCTACAGTTACTGTAACTCCTTTTGGAACTGGCACTGGTTTTTTACCTATACGAGACATAATCTTTTTTATTTATTGTTTTTGTTGTTGACCGGTCAGCTTAGTATAGTCTCAGCTTAATGTATCTACAACTTTGGAATTAATATATATAACAAAGAACCTCACCACCTACATTCTGA
Source organism: Chitinophagaceae bacterium (assembly GCA_044867875.1). Lineage (GTDB taxonomy): Bacteria > Bacteroidota > Bacteroidia > Chitinophagales > Chitinophagaceae > VBAS01. Next base: position 1,042 of record JBIOVR010000208.1, on the reverse strand, counting down.
AGCTTTGCTTCTTTATCTGTCATCACTCCTTTTGAAGTGGAAAGGATCGCAATTCCTAAACCGCTTTTCACACGACGAAATTCTTCAGGTTTTGCATATGTACGCAAGCCCGGACGACTAACCCTTTCCAAACTTTGGATAGCCGGTTGCTTTGATGCTACATCATACTTCAGCGCTATTTTGATCACGCCTTGTTTGCTGTCATCCTCAAATTTGTATTTGAGAATATACCCCTGGTTGTAAAGAATTTCAGTAATCCTCTTTTTTAAATTAGATGCAGGAATTTCTACAATGCGATGTCCTGCCATTTGCGCATTACGGACTCTTGTTAGAAAATCTGCGATAGGATCTGTTACCATCTTATAAAAATTAAATCTTTTTAAATTTTGTTTGTCAATCGTGAATCGTCAATATTTTGACCATTCACCATTCACGTTATTACCAGCTTGCTTTTCTAAGCCCTGGAATTTTTCCATCCAATGCCATGTCACGCAAAGCGATCCTTGAGATACCAAAGTATCTTACATACCCTTTAGGACGGCCGCTTATTGCGCAACGATTCTTCAATCTTACTTTTGAAGAATTTTTTGGAAGATCATCCAATGATTTCCAGTCGCCGGCTTTTTTCAGCTCTTTACGCTTCTCAGCATACTGAGCCACCATTCTTTCTCTTTTTTTCTGCCTGGCTTTTACCGATGTTTTTGCCATGTTCTATTTTTAATTTTTTACTTTTTAATATCTCTAAAAGGCATACCGAGTTCTTTCAGTAATTCATAAGCTTCCTCATCTGAATTAGCTGTTGTTACAAACGTAATGTCAAGACCGGTGATGCGATTTACTTTGTCAATATCAACCTCAGGAAAAATGATCTGCTCAGTTACACCCAGTGTATAGTTACCACGACCATCAAAAGATTTTTCATTTACTCCTTTGAAGTCACGAACACGGGGAAGAGCCACAGCGATCAACCTGTCAAGGAACTCATACATTTTTGCACCGCGAAGAGTAACTCTTGCGCCGATCGGCATTGCCTTTCTGAGTT
>JBIOVR010000207.1:0-7345 GCA_044867875.1 Chitinophagaceae bacterium | reverse complement strand
CCTCCATTTCTCATGATAACATGAAGATGATGTTGCTGATTTGAAGGAGCGGCAAGATTTGAACTTACAAGGGTTACATTATTAATATTTTGCTCAACTGAGTTTAGTATGATCATATCCGGATCGAATGGTGAAGCATTACCTGAACATCCTTGCGTTGTGAAATATTGAGCAACACTTATGGGTTCAGTTGCAGTTATTACATTAGGAATGGTGTTTGAAAATTGATAATAGTTATTCGTAAATGATGCTCCGGGTATTAATGTTCCATTTAGATACACGTTTGTAGAAGCAGTTTTCCTGATGATGCGGAAAAAATTTGTGGGACGATTATAACTTGGAATGGTAAGATATTTTAAGCCCCATGAGCCAGTTGGATATAGTTGTTGAAATAAGTTATCCGATGTACCGGCTGAAGAGCCACAACCAATCGATATTTTACCACTACCAGAAAATACGGCTATACGTTTGCAACCACTGGTTCCCGAAGCAACAGATTTGATCAATGAACCTGTCAGATCAGAACCATCTGTACCGTTTACTGTTCCCATTACTTGGTAGATTTGCCCTTTATTAAGATTGACGGTGTAAGTGTTTCCACCTATCCAGCCATTCTTAGTATTTGATGCAGGCGTGATCTCAACAGCAGTATTATCTTCCACTGCAATAATTGTAAAAAAGGAATTTGAGTTCAGTTCATTCGAAATTTGGGTAAAGTTGGTTGAGTAATATTCTTTACCTAAGACCGGGGTTGGGAGGCATACAGTGGCGCCACTTACAGCGTTTCGGGTAATGTATGCATAAACGACAGAGTTTTTATCAGTGACCACACGAATAGTACGTCCATTAAATAACCCTTCATTATTGATGAAACAACTTGTAGGAATAATTGCTGAAACTACCTGGCCGGCCGTAATAGTACCGGATTTAAGTATAGATACTCCATAAATTTCAACTGAATAATTTGTATTCACATCCGACGTAATGTAGAGAGTCATTTCAGGATTGCCGCCACCAGACATACCAACATGATAGCTATATGAAATCCAAAATTCCTTTCCTTTATTAGAAAAGTCCTGGCTGAATAATAAGGCAGGTACGGCACAGCAAAGAACGCCGGTCAGCAGTTTCTTAAATAGTTTCATTTATCCAATAGTCCTAAAAGGTCCAGAAAAGATTTACAAGTTAATAAAAAGCCGCTAAGAAATAAAGGTTTAAAGTGATTTCCGAAATGTTCTTCAAAGGAGTATTCATATAGACGGTTTTACCGAGTCCATCCTTCATTTTTAGAACGATTTTTTAATGCTGCAAGGTCGTTCTTAATACAGGATCAAAAAGACCAACCCTCACGCATTAACGGGAATTTACGACTCCATGTTTTTACGGCTTGGATCCCAGGCCACCCAAAAAAGGGTATGAGCTAAGAATGACTTGGATTTGATATAGTCCTTCAGACATTACTAAATATTATCATTCTTCAATTTAAATAAAATTGAAATTGAGGAGTTTCTCATTAGGCTTTGATTATTAAATAATAACCTTAAAATATTCAGTAGCGGCTATTTGGATTAATAAATCACCTATTACTGGCTTTTTCTAGATAAAAATTCAATTTTAAAATTTTAAGTAACATGATTTTAGTTCATTGTTATCAACAGTTTATTAACAATTAATGTAGCCTTTAGTATTGGCCAAAATAAACCACTTGGAAAAATCAGGAATAGTAATCATTTTAGTAAACAAAAATTTCAGTAATTCTGAGCTATATCACCATTTTCATATTCAATTGAAATAATTGGTAGCAAAAATCAAATAGAAAGGAGCGGAAAAGAAATGGCTTGGAAGAGGCCATGATAAGTTAAGAGTCCTAGATATCTAATCATTTTGGAACCAGTTCTTGAGTGTTCAAGAATTAGGAATTATTGAGGGGTAGATGACCAGGATTTTAAATGAGGAGTCCGCAGATTTCACCGGGTGCGACGCCGAATATTTATTTGGAAATACAAGGCAAAAAAATACCCCCTGCTGTGCAAGGGGCAAGTAAAATTTTTTATTGTTTGACTACGGGCGGAGCATGAATATTTGGAGCTTTCGTTGGCCCCCCATCTTCCGGCTTTTTGCATGTTTTTGGGAGTCGTTTATATGCTTCTTCAAAAGCCGGAATATCATCGGCGTCGTAGCCACAATTTGATATTGCAGCTTTTATTTCTTCAATATTTGTTCGGTCTGTCAGATATTTTACTGTAGTGATCTTTTGATGCCAGTTTACCTGGATCGAGGTGACGCCGTCATATCTCTTTAGATAAGTCTCGATTCTATTTTTACAATCATCACAACCCACAGTCGGCGTCTTAATTTTAGCGGTCATTGAGGCTTTTACCTGCGCTGAACTGGTCATTGCAAAACCACTAACCGCGAGTATTCCGAGAACTATTTTCTTCATTAAAGATCGATTTAAAAGCAAATTACTAAACTCCCTTCCATCCAGCAGGGTCAGCTTGCCATTTTAACAAAATTTCCGATTGATCAGACGAGATAATTTGCTTTTCCGCTGCAAGCTGAATAAGAGTTGGATAATCAGTAAGGGGATAATAGGTAATGCCCGCATTTTGAAGCATCTCACTGGCAACTGGGAAGCCATACGTGAAAATGGAAACCATTCCGGCAATCTCAAGACCCGCTTCTTTTAAGACATCGATGACCTGAAGGCTGCTTTTACCCGTAGAAACAAGATCTTCTATGACAACTACCTTTTGTCCCGTTTCATAATAGCCTTCGATTTGATTTCCTAAGCCATGTTCCTTGGGTTTTGGACGCACATATACATAAGGAAGCTTTAATTGGTCGGCAACCATAGCACCCCAGGCAATGCCTGCTGTAGCCACACCTGCCAGCATCTCTGCCTCTGGAAATTTTTCAAAAACAACATTACACAGCTCTGATTTTATATAATCACGGATAAAGGGGAATGAAAGCACTTTACGATTGTCGCAATAGATGGGGCTTTTCCAACCACTCGCCCAGGTAAAGGGATTTTCGGGATTCAATTTTACTGCGTTAACTTGAAGCAGCTTTTCTGCTACCACTTTAGCATCTGTCATGCGACGAAAGTAAAGAAAAGCCACGAGCCAAAAGCAACTGTAATGTTTATAAAAATCTATTTCGACGACAAGCCTTTGTTTTTATGCGATAATGTTGATGCTACTCTTCAGCCTTATGTTCATCATGATGACGCGGTCTTTATTGATGAGCTAAACCTGCATACAGTAAAAAGCATGATACATGAAATGCAGGATCCTTCTGTTCATGCCGGTGTTTTTTTTCATAAAGACCTCAAAGAATTGAAAGATGCTTTCTTTAAAAAATTTACTTTAATAAAGGCAGGAGGTGGTTTTGTCCTGAATGAAAATAAGGAAGTATTAATGATGTTTCGCAGAGGAAAATGGGATCTGCCAAAAGGGAAAATGGATAAAAAAGAAACTTTCGAAGAATGTGCTATAAGAGAGACTGAAGAAGAAACAGGTTTAAAAGAAGTTAAATTAATATCTTCTCTTATCACTACCTATCACACCTATCACGAAGGAAGTAAGTCTGTTCTAAAAGAAACTAAATGGTTTACAATGGAAGCAGGTAGTGAGCAAAAACTTCTTCCACAAGCATCAGAACAAATAACTAAACTGGAATGGGTTGGGAAAAATGACCTTCAAAAATATTTACAGAATTCATTTCCTTCGGTTAATGATGTATTGGAAGCGGGGTTCTCATCCTGATACTTTTTTCTTCATAATAGCAACAGTAAGCCGGCTGATACAAATTAATTTCTCCTCCTCGTTGGTGATTCGAATATCCCACACATGAGTAGATGACCCGATATGCAAAGGGGTACATGTGCCATAAACAAACCCTTCTCTTGCACTTCGAATATGATTAGCGTTGATCTCAATGCCTACAGGATAAAATTCTGAAGGATCAATAACAAGATGGGAAGCAACACTGCCAATAGTCTCCGCTAAAACACAAGATGCGCCGCCATGTAATAAGCCAAGTGGTTGTATTGTCCTGTGATCAACCGGCATTTTTGCTTTGAAAAAATCCTTTCCAAGTTCAATCCATTCAATGCCTAAATGTTCGGTCATTGTTCCCTTACCAAATTCTTTTAAACTTTCAACTGAAATCTTTTTATCAAACCAGATCGTCATAAAAAAAGTTATTCAAACAAATATAATGAAGAAAGAAATCTATAATGTATTTGCTACTTCCGGTGGTAAAAAATGCGAAGCGTCTCCCCCATTTTTTATAATATCTCTTACAATTGTGGAAGCCACCGAAGTGTATTTAGGTTCGCCGGTAAGAAAAATCGTTTCAATTGATTTGTCAAGAGTACGATTAGCATCAGCAATTGTTTTCTCGTATTCAAAATCGCTGACATAACGAATGCCTCTTAAAATAAACCTTGCATCTATTTTCCTGCAAAAATTTACTGTTAGTCCCTCGTATACGGCGCCTTCCACCTTAGGTTCATTCTTAAAAATTTCTTTTACCCAGCTTAATCTTTTTTCCGGCGTAAACATTGGCGCCTTGGATGTATTGATGCCAATACCTACTACGATCTTATCAAAAAGCGGCAATGAACGGGTGATGATATCAACATGACCCAATGTAAGAGGATCGAAAGTGCCTGGGAATAAACAGATACGCATTTGATTGCAGATTTTAGATTTCTCCGAAGAAGTACTTCGGACAGACTTCAGATTTTGCCGTGTTCAATCTACATCCGATAGCTATCGGATCGCAAATCTAAAATCTTAAATTCAGTTTTGAACACTTCTGTTTGAAAGCAAGTATAACACTGCCATCCTCACTGCTACCCCATTCTCCACTTGTTGCAAAATTATTGATTGCTTGCTATCAGCCACATCACTGTCAAGTTCCACTCCCCTGTTTATCGGACCAGGATGCATCACCACGATATCCTTATTTAAATTATCAAGCAATTTTCTTTTTAACCCGTATGCAATATTGTATTCACGCAATGATGAAAACAAAACCTGGTTTTGGCGTTCTAATTGTATCCGTAAAACATTTGCAACATCACACCACTCTAATGTTTCTTTAATATCATAATTCACTTCTACTCCGAATGACTCACGAATGTATTTTGGTATCAATGTTGGTGGACCGCACACGGTAACTTTTGCTCCCATTTTATTCAGCAGGTAAATATTACTCATCGCAACACGGCTGTGCATAATATCACCAATGATGGCAACTTTTAATCCTTCAATCTTCCCGAATTTCTCCTTCATGGAAAAGGCATCAAGCAATCCTTGTGTTGGATGTTCATTTACTCCATCACCTGCGTTTATTATAGCAGCGGGAATATGTTTAGCTAAAAAATGCGGCGCACCGCTTGCACTATGGCGCATTACAACCATATCCACTTTCATAGATAAAATATTCCTTACTGTGTCAAGAAGGGTTTCACCTTTTGCTGCAGAAGAACCGGAAACGGCAAAATTGATCGTATCGGCGCTTAATCTTTTTTCCGCAAGCTCAAAAGAGAATCTCGTCCTCGTAGAATTTTCATAAAAGAGATTGACGATCGTGACATCACGTAAGGATGGAACCTTTTTTACAGGTCTTTGTAAAACTTCTTTGAATTGTTCCGCTGTCGTTAAAATAAGGGAAATATCGTCTACTGTCAGGTCTTTTATACCAAGAAGGTGTCTGGTAGAGAGGCTCATTAAAAAGCGAAGATAGGGTATTCAGTTTTTTTTGATAAAAAAGTTTTAAGCTGCCACTCAACCTCATTATATAAAGTTTGCCAGTGATTTTTAAAGACCCTGCAATCTCTTTATCAGATCATCCATTGGAGTTTCATCCCTGTATGAATAACTATAATTTCCTTTACTGTCATATAAAGCAGTAAATGGCATCTTTACTAATTTGTAATAATTCTTCAGGTAAAAAAGAGTGCCTTCGGTACCAACTTTCATGTTCGCATATTTGCTTGTAGTATATTTTTTTTCGAATGCAGCTACTTCTGTTACAGATTTAAATGTTATCAGCACCATTTCTACTTTCTTAAAACTATTTATCTTTTTAAAAAGTTCGGTCATCAGTTTTTGACAATGATCACAATCAGGATCGAAATAAATAAGAACTAATGGTTTGCCTTTAGGCAGATCAGCTGCATTCAAGATCTTATTATTTGAAAGCGTCATTTTGAAAGGAGGAATTGTTTGAGAATTCATTCTTGAAGGGAAAAACAAAATGAATACAAAGCAGGAAAAAATAGATGCGGTCAAATAAATCCTAAACCTGTTCATGTCTGGAGCAATCTTTTATTATTGTTTAATTCTTTACTTACCTGTATTTTTCAAAATTATAAATGGTGGTGTTTGTGCCTTGTCCCCTTTAGATTTAAATACCGATGGGCCCAAAGTGAAATTTCCCAACACAATATCAATTTTCCCATCTCCATCCAGATCGCCAGCATCCATAGTAAGCCATCTGCCGGACTGGGCTTCGGGAACGCTATATGCTCTGAAATTAAAATTGCCTTCATTTTTCAAATAAACAAAACCTTCCTCTGGCTGGTGTTCATAATCAGCAAAAAAAGAAATAGCTGCAATATCCAGGTCGCCATCTCCATCATAATCTCTCGCCATAGCTTTATAACATCCATTTATAGGGAAAAAATATTTTTGAGTAAACTGGTTAGTCTTGTCATTCAAAAAAATATACACGCCATGATACGGTTTAAAAACAACGGAATAATCGGCATTATCACCACATGTATAAACAATATCCAGGTAACCGTCTTTATTGAAATCTGTCAATTCAAAATATGAAGAACCATAGATCGAAGGTAAACGCAAAACTTCTTTCGTTTCAAATTCCCCATTCGCTTTGTTTGTAAATAAAAAAACGCCTTCCTCTCCCTGTGCAAATAAAACCCAAATGTCAGGTGCTCCATCATGATTATAGTCATTGATATAAGCCTTGATGGCGCCGGGATAAGCTCTTAATACATGTTTTGTAAATTTATTGTTTCCCATATTTTCCATCCACGACAACTCTCCTATCAAATTTCCAAACTCACAAACCAGGTAGTCATTCTTCCCGTCATTATTGAGATCTGCAGTTGTAATTTGAACAGGTCGTCTTAATTTATCAAATAATGCAACTGTGTCTTCAAACATTTTTTCTTTTCCATTCGCATTTATAAACTGCGCTTTACCAAACATGCCATTATTAGGATTCAAGACACCAATATTACAGGCAAGCATTTTATTTTTTGTAAAATCAATGTCCACCACCGGGCCGCTTGAATAAACAGAGT
>JBIOVR010000206.1:0-8723 GCA_044867875.1 Chitinophagaceae bacterium | reverse complement strand
TGGGCCGGTAAACCTTACCCGGTTGATTATCCTGCGATCTCTGAATTCAATCATCTTGTACATTTAAGTAAGAAGTATAATAATGTAGCTGTGCTTGTTGGGTATGAACTCGGCCTTTCAAAAAGATTAAAGCAAGCCGGAGATATTTGGCTAAATAATCCAAGAGTGCCGAGAGAAGCATCTGGAACGAGTGGAATGACGGCGGCGATGAATGGTTCCGTTAATTTTTCTACTGATGATGGATGGATCCCTGAATTCATCAATCATGGTCATAATGGTTTTGTAATTCCAAAGGCGGATTATGCGAATATGACAGTACAACAACAGGATGAATATGATCTTGAGAAGTTGTATGAGATACTTGAAAAAGAAATTCTTCCACTATACTACGAGAATTATGATACCTGGCGCATGGTGATAAAAAATGGAATGCGGGATGTTCGCTTCCAGTTTGACAGTAACCGCATGGCGCATGAGTACTACGAACTTTTGTACAAATAGCTTAATTATAGCGTGGATGTTTATTTTTATTAACTTTATTTAATAAGTAATAAAAATAACATGGGGAATAAGATCAAAGTTTTGACGATAGCCATTCTCTGTTGTCAAGGTTTATTTTCGCAGGACAATAATATAACTTATCCTTCTGCTGCTAAAACGCCCAGTTTTGAATTAGCAATAGGCCAGGCTGGGGCAATGCTTTTTGTTCCTGAAACGTATGCTAAAATAGAAGGTTCCCCTTATCTTTCTACTGAATGGGCTTATGCAAGGATCAAACTCGCTGACTCCAGGAAATTTGATAGTGTAATGGTAAAACTCGACCTGTATGAAAATAAAGTTCATTTTAAAGATGAAATGGGTCGTGCAAGAATGGTTGCAATAGATGTTTGGGAGGTTGAAATAAAAGATGTGTCATCAAAATGGAATAATGCCCGGTTTGTAGCAGGTTACGGAGAAAATAAACGTGAGTTTTACCAGGTAATAGCTGACGGAGCGAAAGCAGCCCTTCTTAAAAAAATGAATGTAATAGTTAAAATGACAAAAGACTTCAACAAGCCGGAAAAAAACAGCTTTGAGTTGCAGAACGCATTATACATTTATTCAAAAGATGCCCTTTACGTAGAAAAGAAAAATTGTTTATCTACGGTCCCTGCTTTTAAGGACGACAATAAAATAACGGCCTTTATTTCTTCCAATGATATTAAATGTAATAAGGAAAATGACATGGCGAAGCTGGTCAACTATTACAATTCTTACTGACAGAACTTATGCAAAGCGTTTTACCAGGTCTTCAGAATCTATTGTGTTTGAAAAAAACGCGGTAACTTTTTTAATTACTCCTTCTACCAATGCATCAGGACAGGATGCACCGCTTGTTATCAGGATCTTTACAGGTTTTTTATTGGGCAAATAATCAGCGGTAATTATTTCTTCTTTTGTATGAAAATTATAATGCAGTATTTCTTTTGCTGAAAGTATTTTTTCTTCGCTGCTGATAAAATAAGTTGGTAATTTTTCTTCGCATAGCTCTACGAGATGCGAAGTGTTAGATGAATTATACCCGCCAACAACTATAGCAAGATCAGCATCTGTTTCCAGCATTCCTGAAACTGCCTGTTGATTTTCTAATGTGGCATAGCAAAGTGTATCTCTGGTATCAGCAAATCTTTCGTCAACATTTGTCGTCGTCAATTTATATTTTTCTATCATCACCTGCTTTAGATAGTCGGCAATAGCCTGCGTATCGCTTGCCAGCATGGTTGTTTGATTCACTACACCAATACGTTCAAGATCTTTTCTTGCTTCAAAGTTCTCCGAGAATTGACCTTTGAATTCTTCGTAGAATTGTTCTGAAGATTTTTCCCCGGTAATATATTTTGCCAGCTCTATTGTTTGCTGCATATCTTTTACAACAACAGATGGCGCATTTGCGGAAGCATGAGAAAATGTGGCTCTTGTTTCTTCATGTTTTGGCTTGCCATGAATAATGATCGTGTAATTCTTTTTAGCGATCTGTTCACTTCGGTTCCATACTTTTTCCACAAAAGGGCAAGTCGTATTATATTTTTCTGTTTGAATTCCTAGATCATTTAATTTCTTTTCTAATTGAATGGTGGTACCAAAAGCCGGAATGATAACGATATCATCGGCAGTTAATTCATCAAATGAAATTAATTGCTTGCCATAATTATCCTGCATGAACTGAACGCCATGACTTTGCAAGTCAGCATTCACCTGCGGGTTATGGATCATTTCGCTTAATAAAAAGATCCTTTTACCAGGATTTTCTTCAACGGTTCTGAAAGCAATTTCAATGGCGTTTTCAACTCCATAACAAAAACCAAAATGACGGGCCAGGTAGATCTGCAGCGGACCAAGATCAAGAAGGGTAGGAGTAAAATCTTTTTTCATCTTATCCTGTTCCTTTCGCTTCTTTTTGATAGCTGTAATAAGGGGACTCCGATATATGATAGGTACGTCGAAACTTTTCATTCGTGCAAAGATAGTTTTTTGCACCGCAGAGACGCAACTGTAAAACTCATTATTTCGTTCTGCGATTCGTCGTCTCAAAGCGATCAGAGGTGACTCATACCATTCAACAAATTCGAAAACTAAAAGTATTCAAAAGGCCTTAATTTGCAGTCCCTAAATATTAATTATGAAAAGATCCTTGCTATTGTTGATCTCGTGTTCATTCATTTTTTTAGTAAGTGCCCAGGAGGCTTTAACGGTAAAAGATTATGAGAACGCAGAAAGTAAAATGGGCTATAACACGCAGAAATATGTTGACCGTGGTAATGTGTTTCCAAACTGGATGCCCGGCGATAAATTCTGGTACCGTGTGTTAACTCCATCAGGTAGTGAGTTTGTTTTAGTAGATGCGGTAAAAGGAACCCGTACTGTTGCATTTGATCATGAAAAATTAGCAGCTTCGCTTTCTACTGCTACAAGTAAAAAATATACAGGCTCCATGTTGCCTTTCCAGGTAATTAATTATTCAGCCGATGGAAAGTCCATAACTTTTCGTACAGATGGCAAGCAATGGAAATATGATCTGCAAAATTCTTCTATTGCGGCTGATACCACTAAGCTTTTGGAAAATGCGCAACGCTCAGGCGGGTTTGGTCGTGGCAATCGTGGTAATGAAGTTTTATCACCCGATAGAACTAAAGCTGTCTTTATAAAAGATTATAATCTTTGGGTAAAAGATGTAAAAACAAATGAGCAAAAGCAATTGACAACTGATGGTGTAAAAGATTTTGGTTATGCAACAGACAATGCCGGTTGGACAAACAGCGATGGGGCAATAGTTCGCTGGTCACCTGATTCAAAAAAGATCGCCACATTTAAACAAGATCAGCGAAATGTTGGTGACATGTATCTTGCTTCCACCAATGTTGGTCACCCAACATTGAGATCATGGAAATATCCGCTGCCCGGTGATAAAGATATTCCGATGATCTCCCGTTGTGTTATCAATGTTGATGATGCAAAAGTGATCATGTTCAATATTCCTCCTGATCCGCACAGGGCTTCTTTGAGTGATGATATTTCAAGCAGCGGAACTTTTGATGATATCGATTGGAATCCTGATGGAACTGAAGTTGCATTTCTTTCTACTTCAAGAGATCACAAACAGGAAAAATTTCGCATTGCAAATGCAACAACAGGAGAAGTTCGCGAAGTGTTTGAAGAAGTAGTGCCTACACAATATGAATCGGGCTGGGGCGCCATCAACTGGAGATATCTTCCAAAAACAAAAGAGATCATTTGGTTCTCCGAAAGGGATGATTGGGGACATCTTTATTTATACGATGCGACTACTGGCAAAGTAAAAAATCAAATTACAAAAGGTAATTGGGTGGTAACACGACTTGTAAGAGTTGATGAAAAGAACAGGCTTTTATATTTTATGGCCAACGGTACACAACCTGAGAATCCTTATTTCAGCCAGTTTTATAAAATTGGTTTTGATGGAAAGAACCTAACCCTACTTACACCCGGTGCAGGTACTCATTCAGTTAGTTTTTCACCATCAGAAAATTATTTCATCGACACATATTCAAAACCAGATGTTCCGTCAGTTACTGTTTTGCGTGATATGAATGGAAAACAAATCACTGAATTAGAAAAAACAGATGTCTCAAGATTAAAGGCAGCAGGATGGAAACCACCAACACCTTTTTCAGTAAAATCTGCTAATGGTAAAATGGATGTGTATGGTATTATTTTCACGCCAACCAATCTTTATCCAAACAGAAAATATCCTGTTGTAGATTATATCTATCCCGGTCCACAGAGTGGAAGTGTTGGTAGCTGGGGCTTTAGCGCCGCAAGAGGTGATCACCAGGCATTGGCCGAATTAGGATTTGTTGTTGTTCTCATCGAAGGCACCGGTAATCCAAATCGTTCAAAAAGTTTTCATGATGCGTATTGGCCTGATATGAGTACAAACACATTGCCCGATCAGATCGCAGGTATTCGTCAATTATCTCAACGCTATTCTTATATCGATACAAACAAAGTTGGAATCTGGGGACACTCAGGTGGTGGCTTTGCAACTGCTGCTGCTATGTTCCGTTACCCGGATTTTTTCAAAGTTGGCATTTCAGAGTCCGGCAATCACGATAACCGTAATTATGAAGACGATTGGGGCGAACGCTATATCGGTTTGCTAACTAAAAATCCTGATGGTACTGATAATTATACTGCACAGGCCAACCAGACATATGCAAAGAATTTAAAAGGAAAGCTGATGCTTGCGCATGGTTTGATGGATAATAATGTGCCGCCTTATAATACGATGCTGGTTGTTGAAGCACTGACAAAAGCAAATAAAGATTATGATCTTGTTGTATTCCCAAATGCAGGTCATGGTTTTGGTGCAGATTCACCATATATGATGCGTCGTCGCTGGGATTATTTTGTAAAGAATCTTTTGGGTAAAGAACCACCGCCAAATTATAAATTAGAAACGAAGACTGACCCGAGGAATGGAGGACAGTTAGCTTTCTAATTCGAAGAGAAAATTTATTTTAAGACCAATCTATAAGATTGGTCTTTTTTATTTGTGTACCTAGCTGCATTGCTACTATTAAGCTTTCGTTGCGTCGCACTCTTGTACGATTGGTAATTCTATTCCACTTGGTTAACTCTATCACCAAACAGCTTGTTTATTGAGACCATCAACGTAATCGAATATTAATCTATAAATAATTCGCCTTGCTGCTTCTAAGCTTTCGAGTTCTTTTTTGGAAGAAGTTTTGATTGTTAAATGTGCAGCCGATTTATTTGCAACTTTAATTAGGTTGTATAAATGTTTTTGATCGTCAGAATTTATATTTTTCAATGGATATGCTTTTTTCCCTGGATTAATATGCCATATAAAAACACTATCCTTTTCCATATGAGTAATTTCGTGTGATTCAAAAGTTTTTAGCATATCACGATCTCTTTTAATTCCTAAAAAATTAAGCAGGCTCCTGCCAAAGACAATTGAAATTTAAAAGCGGGTTCTAAAAATTCTTTTTCCCAATAGCATTTTTTGCTTTTATCTTCTTCTTCATAAGTCTGCGCTTCTCTTCTACTTATATAAAGGTCCCAGGCACGCAACGAATTTAACCGATATGGTAGATGTTCGTTTAGATACTCTGATATTTGATCGGTATTTAACGTCATAATTTTTTGCAATTAGATTTATCACTCATCTGTGTGTACGACAAAACCAAAAGTTACGAATATAAATGCGATTCAATATGGAGAGAAAAGAAGGAGCGTGGCTTTTATTTCCCTTCAAACTGTTTTAATATTATCATCGTGCAATTTGAAGTGGAGTCATGTCGCAAATGAATGAAGGATTGATACTCTGGGTCGTTGTAAAATTTATGTACAGCTTCTTCTGAAGGAAATTCTACAATAGCATTCATCTTTTTAGGTCGCCCTTCTAATGCCTTAGCTTCTGTTTCCATTGCTAAAAGTTTAGCCCCATGTTTTTGAAGTAAAGGAGCTACACGAGGAGGATATTCTTTGAATGTTTCAAGATCATGAATATCATAGGCATTTACAACATAGACTGACATAAAATGAGTTTATAAATTGCGCCCAATATTAATGCCGAAAAACATCTAAGCAGATTAAGAATATAAGATCAACTGCGTGCAACGAAACAAGGCAACTGTCTTTTGATTCTCTTTACTCTTAACGATCACATCCCAAACCTGTGTCGTCTGTCCTGCATGTTGCAAAATTGCTTCTGCTATTATAAAACCGCTTTTTGTTGAACCCAGGAAATTTGATTTTAATTCTATGGTTGTAAAAGATTTTGCAAGCATGGGTAAATTATAAAGACAAGCATAGCCAGCAATGGTATCTGCCAAAGTAACTATGCTGCCTGCATGTAAATACCCATTCGGGGCGAATAGTGATCTCTTAACTTCCATTTGTGCAGTAGCTAAATTGGTTGACACATTTAAAACTTCAATACCAAGAAGCCCGGGGAAAAAGTCAGCTCCAAACTTTGAGAAATCTGTTTTTTTGTAGTCCATTAATATTTATATTTTATCACCGGTTCAGGTGCATCTGCTTCTTGTTATTTTCAAACAAGATAATTAAATCTTTAACAAGGTTTGCTGGTAGATTCAAAAGTTGCAATAAGAAGCTTTTTTATTATTTCAAAGTCGATCTTGTCAGGATTCGAATAGCGGATACAACCTTTGCCATGATTTAATTCTTTTAATAACTCTTTGTTTGAAAGCATTACATCATGGACAGTAAAATATATACAGATATAATTTTTCTGACTTGCAAAACTTACTTCCGGCAAACCATTTCTTTTGTAAGAAGGTAATTTATAACTCATCCCTTCTTCATAACCCTTCAAAATTTCTTTGCAAAGCTTCCGGATCTGCAGTAAGGCTTTTTTTCTTTTCTCTGGAACCTCCTCTAAATAGTCCGTTACGTTTTTTGCTTCACTAACCATAAGCGTTTATTACATTGCTATTTGGAATAATCAACAATCAAATCAAAGTTACTTAGCTCCGGCATCCTTTAGAATTTTTTCGATCTCTGCCTGTCCTTTTTTCTTTGCCCATACAAGTGGTGTAGCCCAGGAAGCCCCGGCTTTATCAATGTCCGCACCTTTTGAAAGTAAATAATTAACCATTTCAATATGTCCCCATCTTGCAGCCATTCCTAAAGGTGTTGATCGGTATTCTTCTTCTACCGGATCTAAATCTGCTCCGTACTTTAGAAGCAATTCTACTTTTTTAATATCTCCTTTTTGTGCCATATCATGCAGCAGCGTAACATGATGCCAGCTCATTGTATTTGGGCTCATTCCTTTTTCAATCATATAAGTGGCGCCATCCAGTCTTTCAAAATAATAGAACTGTGCCCATTTTAAAATAGCAGGAACTTTTGCTCCATAGCTCATTAAAAGATCGATCATCTTTCGATTATTCTCCTTGGCTGCAAAAACTAAGATCCCTTCACCCCAGAAATAGGTTTCATCCTTTGCAAATTCAGGATGTTCTTTTAAAATCTTTTCTGTTTTATCAAGACCTCCTTTATCCACTGCTTCCTGGAATTCTAATTGCAAGTCAGTTCTGTTGTAAATGATCTCCCCGTTATCTCCCTTGAATTTTTGTTTTGACGGGTCATTCGAATACTGATCTAGTAATAATGCGATCTCCTTATAATTCCTGTCTTCTGCAATCGTTTTTAATGAGTCTTGAAATGGATAGATCTTATATTTAGGAGCATGTGCTCCGTTATCTAGTAAATATTTTACTAACTCAACATGCCCTTCACGAACTGCAAAATAAATAGGTGGTGTATAATTGTATTGCGCATAAATTAACTCAGGACATTCTTTGACCAAATGTTTAATCTCATCTAAATTTCCGTTTCTGCTTGCAGCAAGAATGTTCCAAACTTTTGTTGTAGTAGAAACAACCTCGTTGGATAGCTTCATCGGTAAGTTTAGTTTCATTTCATGCGGCTGTATCATAAGTTTTTAAAGTTAATTAATATCACTGCTTGATTTCTACATCAGCGTTTGTAAAAATGATTTATTTATTTGAAATTTATCTTAAGTTATATCTGAATGGAAAGGTTTAAGGTGATCATGTATCGAACTTATATTTTTAAGCTTTGGCTATCAACCATGGTTGCAGCACCAATTGTTTTTGTCCCTTTAATTCCCCTTTTTGACTCGGAAATGCTGGATCCATATCCTGCTATACAGATAATCGTTACTTTAATTTTTATTGGCTTTGTCATTTCAATCCCCGCTCTTCTTTGTGTTAATCTCTTGCTTCATTTAGTTGAAAAGAGACTTAAAAGCCCTAGCGCTGTAAAGATTGCTATAATAATATTTTCAGTTTTGGCGCTAATAAGTAGTTTTATATTTTTCTTTTCTGATACATTTGATCAAGAAGAATTTAATTTGATACTGACACTTGCTTCACTGTATACTTTTTTTATTGTGTTCTTCGGATTGATCTTTAAGGTAGAGCAAAAGTCGTAGCATGAATGATCTATTTCTTTTCATCATTCAAATTAAACCGCATCTCCAATATATATTTTGAAAATCCGATCTTCTCATAAGCTCTGATAGCAGAAGCATTATCATAATAAACTTCCAAACTAAATTCAGTAATGTTTTGCGATACCGCCCAATCTTTTAAAACATCCATAATTTTTTTATTGATCCCCTGTCCTCT
>JBIOVR010000205.1:0-7720 GCA_044867875.1 Chitinophagaceae bacterium | reverse complement strand
CGATACTGCACGCCTTATTCAACAAAAAGAAAATATCATTACAGCAGCTACTATCGTCAAAGTGGAAAATATGGGTGCCCTTATCAATACTCCACTTTCTGAATTAAGACCGACCATATCGGCAGATGGTAACTTATTATTTTTTATTCGTGAGAATGATCCATACAATACAAACTTTAACTCTGTTCGTAACTCACAGGATATTTGGTTTACTATGCGTGACAGCACTGGAGCATGGAGCGAAGCCGTGCACCTGGGCTATCCTCTTAACACCACTTATTACAATTCTGTATTCTGGATCTCACCTGACAACAATAGAATATTAATAAGAGGGGCTTTTATTAATGGGGATTATGCAGGCAATGGTGTAAGCATGTGTTGGCTGCAGGAAGATGGTTATTGGAGCAAGCCGGAAGCATTGCGAATAAGAAATTATATAAAGTACGACAGGGGCTTGCGTTCAGGAGCAACGATGGCACATGACGGAAAAACACTTTTGCTTTATATGTCAACTGAGAAAGGAAGTTCTTATAATGATATTTATGTATGTTTTCTACTTCCCGATGGAACATGGTCTGAACCAAGATCACTTGGTAAAAAGATCAATATGGAAAAGTATGATGAGATGACTCCCTACCTCGCATCAGATGGAGAAACGCTTTACTTCAGCAGTGATCGTCCCGGTGGTCTTGGCGATAATGATATATGGATGACCAGGCGTCTTGATAAGACATGGCAAAAATGGAGTGACCCCGTTAATCTTGGTAGTCCTATCAATACTCCTGAATGGGATGCATTCTTTACACTGGACGCCGGTGGCGAATATGCATACTTAACAAACAGCGAAGGAGGATATGGCGAATCTGATATTGTAAAAGTGAAATTGCTTGAAAAAGAAAGACCAAAGCCGATCGTGATGGTAACAGGAAATGTTTTCAATGCAAAAACAAAACAACCATTATGTGCTTCGCTGATATATGAAACATTGCCTGATGGTTTAGAAGCAGGAAACGGAGTATCAAGTGCAATAGACGGTTCATTTAAGATCGTATTGCCTTATGATAAAAATTATTTGATAAGAGCAACCGCTGATAAATTTTTTGCGCAATCAGAAAACCTGAATCTTGATTCGTTGGTAAAAATTGGTTATAGGGAAATTCATAAGGACCTCTACCTTGTACCTATCGAGATCGGGCAAGTAGTAAGACTGAACAATGTCTTTTTTGATTTTGATAAATGGGACCTCAGACCAGAATCATTTGTAGAACTTGATCGTGTAGTAAAATTATTGCAAGAAAATCCTGCCATTGAAATTGAAATGAGTGCACATACGGACAGCTATGGTTCGGACGACTACAATTTTAAATTAAGTGACAATCGTGCAAGATCAGTTATGGAATACATTCTTTCAAAAGGTATTGCTACGACCCGCATTATTTCACACGGTTATGGTGAAACAGTTCCGGTAGTTGCCAATGATACACCGGAGAACCGCCAGCTAAACCGAAGAGTAGAATTTAAAATACTAAAGAATTAAGCTTTTACATGCTGGTTAACATAACTCCCGGATAAAACCGATTATGTATCTTGACCATTCTTTCGAAAAAACATGGAGATACTTTCAACCTGGTCGGTTATCAATTTAATATTAGTATTTACCGGCGCATTTATTTTGGGTCTTGCAAAAGCAGGTCTTCGTGGCATTGACATGCTTAATGTAACATTAATGGCATTAGTATTCGGAGGCAAAGCATCCACCGGTATTGTATTGCCATTATTATGTGTTGCAGATATAGGTGCCGTACTTTATTATCACCGGCATGCACAATGGAAACATTTCTGGAAACTTATACCATGGATGGCAGCAGGTATTTTGATCGGAGTTTATGCTGGCAAGGATATGAATGAAGTGGTTTTCAGAAAAATAATGGCAACAATTATAATACTCACTGTTATCATCATGGTGTTAATGGAGATCATCAAATCAGAAAACGTTCCCACTCATCCCCTGTTTGCCGCTAGCACTGGTGTAATGGCGGGCTTCACTACTATGCTTGGAAATTTAGCGGGTGCTTTTTCTAATCTTTATTTCCTGGCAATGCGATTGCCAAAAAATCACTTCATTGGAACCTCTGCCTGGTTATTCCTGGTCATTAATCTATTTAAACTTCCCTTCCAGGTGTTTTACTGGAAAAATATCACTATCAGTAGTTTGCAAACTGACCTATTGCTGATTCCGGCATTGGCTCTTGGTTTTTTTATCGGATTAAAAATAGTTAAACAGATCAAAGACGATCATTATCGAAGAGTAGTTATTGTACTTACATTGATTGGTGCCTTGGTGATCTTTCTCAAAAAATAAGGGAGTCGCGGGGAAATAATTACCCATAAGGAACGTAAATCAGACTTGTATTTTGTATAATGAAATCAGGCAGGCATTTTGTATAATGATTTTATTCCCTGTATTCTAAAGTCATTTATACAAAAACAACTTTATGTCAAACGTAACTGCACCCCCAAAAAAAACCACTAAAAAAGTCCTTGTGATCGAAGATGAAGGTGAGATCGGTTTATTGCTTAATATTATTCTTAATGAAAATGATTTTGAATTAGATTATGTAAAGGATCTTTCTTCCGCCGATGAATATCTTCAGAAAGAGCAACCTTCAGTTATTATATTGGATAATAAATTACCGGATGGATTTGGCGTTGATTTCATTAGTTATATTAAGAAAAAATACGCTGCCATCAAGATCATCATGATCTCGGGATTTGCCTCTGCAAGGGATGTGGCTTTGGCGAACGGAGCCGATATGTTTTTTGAAAAACCTTTTTCTAAAGATGAACTTAACAATTCACTCAATAAACTTGTGTGTTAAATAAAAGGCTCGCCGTCTTTTTTGAATTTTATTGATCTAAATGTTTAATACAATAAAGAAGATCTTATGACCCGAAGAAAAAATAATGATGAAAGCAAATCCCGCAAGAAGGAGCCGAAGAACATGAAAGAGCTTTCGTCAAAAAATGACGAGGATTTTAATACCGGCAGTCATTCACCTTCATCGGTACGGAAAGTTGGAGCTGGTTATGATGATACCGGTAAGGGCAACAGTTTACAAACCTCAAAAAGTGCAGATAAAAATGCAAATGAGCGGCAAAAGAAGTTGATAGAAAAAAATAAGTGAATAAACACTTATACTTCAAATTCCCAAATAGTTCGATACACCCCGTATTTTTCAATATAAGTTAAGAATGCATTGTAAAAAGCATCCGCTCCTATAGTGGCGCTATCACCAATAACAAATAGCTGTTCTTTTGCACGGGTGATGGCAACATTCATACGACGATAGTCTTTTAAAAAACCAATTTCCCCCTCATCATTACTGCGTACTAACGATAATATAATATTTTCTTTTTCCTGCCCCTGGAAACTATCAATGGTGCTGATACGAAGTTGCTTTGGTAAAAGTTCCTTAGCCGCCACTACTTGCCCGGCATAAGGTGAAATCAATGCAGTCTTTAAGGGATCAAGCGATTCCGTTTCGAATAATTTTTGAACAATAGACAACTCACCTTTGTTTTGCAGGCTGCTCCCATCGGCGCCATGCTCTTCATGATTGCCGGAACCAGCTGTATCAATAAATGTTATATGCGTTCCGGTATTTTGTAAATGTACTGGGCTCAATAACTCGTTATCATAAAAATAATTGCTGCTAAATCCTGCAATCACTTCTTTCATCCTGTATTGTGTGTTGAGGAGAAAAACATTTTTCACAGATCTGATAGCTATCTCAAGTATCGAACGATTAAATCCAAGGCGAGCAGCTTCATAACTTAATACTGTAGGCGGAAGCTGCCAATGATCGCCTGCCAATACGATCTTTTCAGCTAATGGAAATATACACCACGCCAATGGTTCAATACATTGTCCGGCTTCATCCAAAACGAGTGTATGAAAATGAAGATGATCGACCCCTGAATCGTATATTCCTATTGGTGTTCCTGCTATCACATCTGCTTCTTCAAATAACTTCTCCTCGTTGTAAGCCTGTAATTTTTTTATCTCGATCCGTATATTCTTTACTTCTTTGAACAATAGTTGACGTTGTTCTCTTTCGGCTTTGCCAAAACTGCGTTTATATTTCAGCGCCATCTTTCGAAACTCTTCAGCTCTTTGTTTTAATTGTTTGATTTCTTTTTGCTGTTTACTGTTTGCCAACCTTCCTTCGGGTGTATGAACGAAGATCGCTTCATCTGCTTTGCTTGCATTACCGACTCTTAATAATTTCACGCCTTGCTGAAGTAACCCTTTAGCTATATTATCTACCGCTGTATTACTTGGCGCTGATACCAATACCTTTTCACCATTATTGATCAATTGTATGATGCCTTCGATCAGTGTGGTCGTTTTTCCTGTTCCGGGTGGACCATGTACAATGGTTATTTGTTCATTTTGTGTAATAGCAGTAACAGCTTGTTGCTGGCTTTCATTTAATTGACGATTTCGAAGGCTGAGTGAAGTGTTTTTTAAAAGAGAATTAACAGAGGTGTTTGTTGTATCATCATGTAACTGTTCAAATAATTTGAATAAAGGTTTATTGTTTTCTAATTCATTCAACACTTTTTTCATGATGCTTGTAGTACGGGTATCAGGAGCCAGTTTAACACCCACCCCGTCATCTTCTATCCAATCCGGATAATCGGGAGCAAATAAGCGGAACTCACCATTCTTTCCATCCAGGCTTATTAAAACTCCTTTCACAGGTTCTTCGCCTGCAATAAAACATTCGATAGCAGCACCGTCTCTAAACATATTCGCTTCAGGCGGAAAGTTCAGCTTAAAAGTTATTTCAGGGTAATCGGCATATCCAAAATTTTTCCGGCTAACAATGATGGGATGCAACGCAAGCCCCTCCGCCTTTAGCGATCTCAATGTATGCTGCTGATCAAGACTGAATCGCTGTACCTGTTCTTTTTCTTCAAGCCCAATGCAGCGTAATAATGTTTGAATATGCGGGTGCATTCGGTGAAAATAAGGTGGAAGGAAAGAATAAAAAAATAAGAGAAGTTAATTCCTAATTCTCCTTAGGACTAGTCTATAAAAAATTAATTTTGATTGTCTTTGGTGTTTAGGAACTTTAGGTTGCCAAAAAATTATTTAAAAAATAAAAACAATTTTTATGATCATTGTTCATGATACTTTTATCTGTAAGCCCGGCAATGCATCGAAGGTTGCTAAAATGTTCAAGCAAGCCATGGCTGGAAGTGAAGACTTGCTTCATATCATGACTGATATGACAGGGCAATATAACAGGGTGATAATGGTAAGCAAATTTGAAAACCTTACTGCCTATGAACAAAGTTGGGAGAAGTTCAAAGAGAATACAGAGGAAATGAAGAAGATGAATGAAATCATGAAAGGATATCATGATATGTATCTCACGGGTTCGCGGGAAATATACCAGGTTTGGTAATTATTAAGAATGTTAACCCACTGACAGATGAAGACTAAATCCATATCATTCAAAATTTCTCCCGCTATCGGCACTGTATCGGCTGAATGTTTCATTCCGAAAAAAAGCAAATGCATTATGACGCTTGCTCATGGCGCAGGTGCAGACATGCATCATTCTTTCATGGTCACATTGTCTCAATCGCTTTCTGAAGCAGGCATAGCCACAATGCGTTTCAATTTCCCATTTACTGAAAATAAAAAGGGAAGGCCAGATACTTCAGTTGTTGCTCATCAAACAATTGAAACAGCAATTTTAAAAGCACAAAAATTATTTCCAAAGCTTCCGCTTTTTGTTGCAGGAAAATCTTTTGGAGGACGAATGACATCACAATGTCTTGCAGCAAATCCTAATGCCCAGGTAAAGGGAATTATTTTTTATGGTTTTCCTTTACATGCTCCCGGCAAACCTTCAATTGAAAGAGCAGAACATTTAAAAGATGTAAGATCACCAATGCTTTTTTTACAAGGATCAAGAGATGAATTTGCCACATGGAAATTGATAGAAAAGGTAACCTCCTCGCTTCCTCTTGCCGAGCTTATAAAAATAGAAGGAGCCAATCATGGTTTTAAAGCTGGCAAACAGGATATCATAAAACTACTTACAATGATTACAAAGAATTGGATCGAACAAAAGATTGAGTAGTGCACCCATTTCTTAAATAAAAGGGGCAGTTTTACTGCCCCTTCCTAATTCTAATTCTGTATAACTATTTTCTTTGTCATCACTCCTGTTGCATTTTCGATCTTTAATAAATACAAACCATTCTTTAAATAACCGACAGTTATTTGTTGGATTGTTTTTCCATTCATCTGTTGTTGTTTCACTAGCCGCCCACTTGCATCATAAAGTTTCAATGTGGCAGCTTCTGCATTAGTAACAATATTTAAAACATTTTTTACAGGATTGGGATAAACATTGACACCGTTCTCAATTGCGGGAGTTTCATTTTTTGTTATGAATGTTGCCCTTGCTGCTCCTGCATCTGAAATCACCAATTGCGGTCTGTTTGATGCGGCTTCTCTTGAATTAAATATTACCTGGTTGTTTGAAGAATTTGTATTGATCAATTTTATAGTAACTGAATTGATACCCGTGCTTCTTAAACTAGCGATAAGCGATGTCAGATCCCATTGATAGTATTGATTTGCTGTGCTGTTAACATTTGCAGTAGCAAGGATCGCAGTCTGCGCAACAGGTTTATTATTCCACGTGATCGTGTTCTCCAGCCATGAAGTATTGGTCACATTATGTGCTTCCACTGCGATAGATGGAGTTTGGGTGTTATTCAATCTTCCATTCGCCCTTAAAATAGCAGAAGATACATTTGAACTGACAGTTGAGATATCAAATTTCAGAAATGTTTCATAGCTTTTATTTGGTGATGAATTTGTTTGATCAATAAGCGATGTAGCTGATCCAAAATTGTTGTTTGCATTTTTGCCACCGCTCACATAAGCATCTGCTATAGGATCAAGTGTAATAATTGTTCCTGAAATAAAATTAGCTGTATAGATTACATCATTAACTGGTGTTGCAAATGTTTGCGTTGCTGTTCCTCCCTGGCTCCAGTTACTAAATATATAACTCCCTTGCGGTGATGGTGCCCCAATTGTACGTAACATACCCTCTACACTAGTAACGGTTAGTGGCGCAGTAAATGGTTGTCCGTCCAATGTTATTTGCAAACCTTGCGGGTTAGTATTTAAAGTTATTGTCGATGTACGGGGTAAAATATCAGTGAAGCTTGTATCTTTTGCGCCCTGTGCATCTGTAACAACAAGATAAAGACGATAGAAAACATTAGCAGCAGTCTCACCACTATTGGGAATTGAAAAGGATCCGCTTGTTACACCATCAGGTGCTGTAGGACCCGGATGTGTATGCGCATCATGATGAAATATTACATACCATTCAAATGCTGAAGCAGGAAGATTCCCTTGCTCAGGATCTGTTCCTGTCCCCGAAAAATTGATCACATCTCCGCCTGCATAAGTTGCCCCTGCAACAGGTGTATTTATCGTTGCAGTTGGAAATTGATTAGCAGCAGTTACAGTTAATACAGCATTATTACTTGTTGCACTGCCTGCACTATTACTTACTACGACAGAATAATTTCCAGCATCGCCAGTCGAAACTGCTGGAATAGTATATGTAGAACTATTAGCACCGCTAATATTATTTGTATTTTTTCTCCATTGATAACT
>JBIOVR010000204.1:0-3516 GCA_044867875.1 Chitinophagaceae bacterium | reverse complement strand
AGTTATCATGATTATATCTGCGTGGTACATTAATGAACATGTCATTCCATTTAATGTACGGACCAAAACGTCCTTTGCCTTTTGTTACCCCTTTGCCATCATACATAGCGATCGGCGCATCTGCTTTTTGTTTTTCTTTTATCAGTTCAATTGCTCTCTCAAGATCCATTTCCAGCGGATCCTCACCCCTTGGAATAGAGATATAAGCTTCGCCAAATTTTACATAAGGACCAAAGCGGCCAGTATTCACATAAACTTGCTCGCCTTCATATTCGCCAAGAGTGAGTGGTAGTTTAAAAAGATCAAGTGCTTCTTCCAGTGTTATTGTTTCAATACTCTGGTCACGTTTTAATCCTGCAAAATGTGGTTTCTCTTCTTCGTCTGATATTCCCATTTGCACCATTGGACCATATCGACCCATTCTTGCAATAACCGGTTTGCCAGAAATTGGATCAACACCCAATTCTCTTTCGCCGCTTGCTCTTTCTGCAGTCTCGATCGTTTTATCTACATCTTTTTTAAATGGCAAATAAAAATCATCGATCATCTTATGCCATTTCATTTTGCCTTCGGCCACTTCATCAAACTCTTCTTCGATCCTTGCCGTAAAGCTATAATCCATTATATCATCAAAATACTGTGTCAAAAAATCCGTTACTACCAATCCAAGATCGGTAGGGAATAATTTTGATTTTTCTGCACCTGTATTTTCAACTTCAGTAACTTTTGTTACTGTATCTTTCTTCAATACCAAAACACGGTAATCTCTTTGCACGGCTTCCTTATCTCTTTTCTCGACATAACCTCTCTTCAATATTGTTGAAATAGTAGGAGCATAAGTTGAAGGACGACCAATACCCAACTCTTCCATTTTCTTTACCAATGAAGCTTCCGTATATCTCGGAGCAGCACGACTGAATCTTTCTGTTGCTTTCAATTCTTTCAATGGTAGTTTCTGTCCAACAGTCAATGGAGGCAGCATACCTTCCTGTTCTTCTTCTGCGATGTCATCATCATCACGATCTTCACGATATACTTTTAAAAATCCATCAAACTTCAATACTTCACCTTGCGCAGTTAATTGATCATTATTTGTAGATATGTCAATCTTCGCAGTTGTTTTTTCTGTTTCAGCATCAGCCATCTGGCAGGCCATTGTTCTTTTCCAGATCAGCTCATACAACTTTTTACATTCAGCATCATCAACAGTTGTATTGTTCATGTAAGTAGGACGGATCGCTTCATGGGCCTCCTGCGCACTTTCATTCTTATTCTTAAATTTTCTGAACTGGTGATATTGCTCACCATACATTTCCTTTATTGTATTCGTAAGATCGCCCAATGCAGTATTACTCAAACTCACACTGTCGGTACGCATATAAGTTATGTTACCGCTTTCATAAAGCTTTTGTGCAAGTATCATTGTACGGCTTACACCATAACCAAGTTTTCTTGATGCTTCCTGTTGTAATGTAGAAGTAGTAAAAGGGGGAGCAGGTGATTTCTTTCCAGGCCTTACCTGTATATCACTAACTGTATAATTTGCGCCGATACAACTTTTCAAAAATGCTTCAGCATCGTCAGCGGTGTTTTGTTTTTTACCTTCTGCTGAAAATGTTACCGGTTTTCCACCAACATCATTTGCAGTGAATAACCCTTCAACTTTAAATGTGCTAACCGAATTAAATGCATTGATCTCTCTTTCTCTTTCAGCGATCAGTTTCACAGCTACACTTTGCACACGACCGGCACTCAGGTTATTCCTCATGCTGATCTTACGCCAAAGAACGGGGCTCAATTCAAATCCAACGATTCTATCCAACACACGACGGGCTTGTTGCGCCATCACCAAATTCATATCAACGGTTCGTGGATTTTCAACTGCCGCTTTTATTGCAGGCTTAGTGATCTCATGAAAAACGATACGCTTGGTTTTTCGCGGATCAAGACCCAGTACTTCACATAAATGCCAGCTGATCGCTTCACCTTCACGGTCCTCATCCGTGGCCAGCCACACTTCATCCGATTTTTTCGCTAAACCTTTTAAGTCCTTGACAACCTTCTCTTTTTCTGGCGAAATAATATAGGTGGGTTCGTAATTTTTATCCATATCAATCCCCATTCCGGCCTTTTGCAAGTCGCGGATGTGGCCAAAACAACTTTTTACCTGGAAGTCACTCCCAAGTATCTTTTCAATTGTTTTTGCTTTCGCAGGGCTCTCAACTATCAACAGGTTTTTCGCCATATTCGGTTTTCAAGTAATTATTTAGTCTTCTTTAGTACTTCTATTAAGCTTCCGTTGCGACGCTCCGTTCATCTTTCTATACGCTATTGTGCTTTTGATTTCGGTTCGTTTCGGGTCAGTTTAGCATTCAATACTACATATATAATATGGTATGCTAAGGAGTCGGACGACTGCAATAATAACGCAGAAATTTCAATTTTCTGAAATTACAATGTTAGCTGACTGCAAATCAGACGTAAAATTGTTGTCGCAACCTTCTGGAAATGAGGGAAAATATTTTGTGGAATAAATCTTTATAACTGTTGCTTAATAGCTGCAAAAACTTTTTGAGCCCATCTTGTATATTCTTTTGCCGAAGGATGTAGGCCATCACCGGCGACTAATGATAGGTCTGTCGCAGCTTCTTTTGAACCAGGAGTTATATCAATATAATGCACTTTATAGATCTCGGAAATGTATCTATTGGCTGCATTATAATCATCGATCTCTTTTGCTATTTGGGCCCTGTCTCTTCCATTAGCAAAAGGAGTTACACCCCAATCAGGAATGGATACTACAATAACACGATTGGCATTGCCACCGGCAAATTGTATTGCCTGCTTTAATAAAGTCTCGAATTCTGGTTTATAATTCTCAACTGAACGACCACGATATTGATTGTTTACCCCGATCAATAAAGAAACAAAGTCATATGGAGGGGTGAATGTGCGGCTATTGATATTATTTTGAAGTTCATCGGTAGTCCATCCGGTTGTTGCGAGAATTTCCGGTGATTTGAAGTTGTAATTCTGTTGATTCAGTAATTGAACAGTTTGATTAGGGAAATTTTCAGAAGGCAAAACACTTTGACCAATTGTATAAGAATCTCCGAGAGCAAGATAGGAGTATGCTTTTTTTTGTTCAGTCATTTGAAAAGGGTATTTATCTTTTGCACAACTGAAAATAAGAATTACCGGGAAACTGCAAAAGATAATAATAAAGCTTCTCGCCTGCATGTTATAAAATTAACGAGATAAAACACGAATTGGATCTATTGGGTTACTTTAAAATGGATGATAGCTCAGTCAATATTGATCTTCACACCTAAAGCCAGTGTAACTATATCTGTTATTTTTAAAGATTTAGTATTAGATACAAAGCTTAAAATTTCTCTGTCAAAGCTTAAAATTTCATAATACACTGAAATGCGTTTCACATATGATTGTGTCGGAAAGTTGTAGCCGATCCTGCTCCCCAAAAATAACGCTGAATGAATGGCTGTTGGAAAACTA
>JBIOVR010000203.1:0-7337 GCA_044867875.1 Chitinophagaceae bacterium | reverse complement strand
AACCATTTCACAAAACAATAATCCGTACCCTTTTGGGATCTCGAGGTTTTTCTATAATTTAGAAAAACCTCTTTTTATATGCGTTGGAGAAAATTCAATGGAGAACCAATAGAGATCCCTATCCTTGAAGCCGTAGAAAATGCAATCAAACGGGAAACTGAAAAAGGCTATCGCCTTAAAGTATGTATCGGTACTGACTCTCAAGTAAAAGGAAAAGAAACTGAATTTGCGACCGTAATTGTTTTTCTCCGGGAAGGACATGGCGGTTTTATGTTCATTCACAATGAGAAAACAAAACAACAGTTCACTATTAAAGAAAGAATGCTATTGGAAGTAGCTAAGAGCATTGAGATCGCTTATGAACTCTGCAATCTTTTTACTGTTTATGATGTTGATATGGAAGTGCATGCCGACATAAATACAAATCCTCATTTTAAAAGTAATGATGCTCTTAAAGAAGCAATGGGATATATTCTCGGAATGGGGTTTGCATTTAAGGCGAAGCCCGAAGCTTTTGCAAGCAGCAGTTGTGCAAACAAAGTTGTGAATTGATTTATTAAGATCAATTTCCTTTTACTAAAATAACATCAGATTTTTCTTGTGTGTTGGCCGATAAAGAAGATGGCGGAGTTTCAGGCGAAACTGAATGGGTAGAAACATTATAGTTTAGACTTCTTTTCTTTGAGTCTTCATGAGCGAAAGAAAAAGCTATAATGACCATTACAAATAAAAGAATAGCAATATTTTTTTCAGATAAGATTTTCCTCATAACTCTACGACTAAATCCCATGCAAGATAATAGTTAATTTTCTCAAAACATATAGAGGGGAACCCTTTTTTAAAAAGAGCTTATACGTTTGAGTTTAACCGCTCTATATAATCTAGTATCTCTTTTCTTCCTTCCCCTTTAGTAGCAGAACTAACAAAATAAACAGGCAACTCGGTCCATGTTCGTGATAATGCAGACATAAATGCATTTACATTTCTTACTGTTGCTCCGGGTTTATTTTTATCTGATTTGGTAAAAACAATTGAAAAAGGAATTTGCCACTCCCCTAATTTGTTTATAAAATCGATGTCTTTCTTTTGTGGTTCATGACGGCTGTCAACTAACAGAAAAAGATTTGCCAGGTTTTCTCTTTGACGAACATAATCATTGATCATTTTTTCCCAACCTTTTCTTTGCTTTTGAGAAACAACCGCAAAGCCATAACCGGGAAGATCAACAAGGTACCATTTAGCGCTTTTACCAGAAAATATCTCAAAGTGATTGATCATTTGTGTTTTCCCAGGATTAGCAGACACTTTTGCCAATTCTTTTTTGCCACAAAGCATATTAATAAGTGAGGACTTGCCTACATTGCTTCGTCCGAGAAATGCATATTCAGGCTTATCAGGCTTTGGGCATTTATCAACAGATGGGCTACTGATGATATATTTGGCTTCTTTGATCTCCATTGAGGTGCAAGATATGGCTATATATTTTTGATAAATATATTACAAACCTGATAAGCGAACCGAACCCTGAAGAGTGCAACTCTTCCACTTCGCTATGCTATTATCGGGAGCGACGCATTTGCTGAATGTCAAATAGGAATTTAAAAGGAGCGTCGCAACGAAAGCATAATAGAATTACAAAAGCTGGATACAAAAACTATAAACTACAAACAATAAAACTGCTTCTGGCTTACCTTCGCGGCCGAATGGAGTCTCAATTTCCTCATGATGAAATAAAGCCCTTTATTTCGGATAAAGCGAAGAAGCAACAGGTAGAAGAAATGTTTGACAGCATTGCTGCTCGTTACGACCTGATGAACCGCCTGTTTTCCGCCGGTATTGATATGAAATGGCGGAAAAAAACGATTGGCCTTCTCAAAAAACTTGAACCTAAAACGGTATTGGATATGGCTACAGGCACAGCCGATATGGCCATATTGGCTTGCCGCCTGCTGGATCCTGATAAAATAACCGGCCTCGATCTTTCGGCGGAAATGTTAGAACTTGGAAGAAAAAAGGTTGAAAAAGAAGGGCTTGCAAATAAAATTGAATTGGTAAAAGGCGATGGTGAGGCAATAAGTTTTCCCGATAATTCGTTTGATGCGGTGATGGTGGCTTTTGGGGTCAGGAATTTTGAAAACCTGGAAAATGGATTAAGGGAAATGCTCAGGGTATTAAAGCCCGGTGGGAAACTCGTAATACTGGAGTTTTCCAAACCAAATTGGGGATTCAAAAATTTATATAACGTGTACATGGGGATAGTGGCGCCGGAAGTGGCCCGCTGGTTCAGGCAAAATAAAGATGCCTACCGTTACCTGAACAGATCGTCGAATGCCTTTCCTGATCGCAGTGATTTCACCGCCATTTTAAACCGTGTTGGGTTTTTCAATACCGAATGTAAACCGTTAAGCTTTGGAATATGTTGCATATACAGCGGAAGAAAGTTATAAAGCCTGTTACCTTATTCGCATTCATTTTGCTGATCTGTTCATCTGCATGGTCACAGAAGGAACAATATCAAACTGATCATGATGCTAAACCATACTATTTTGGAATTACACTTGGTGCTAACATTACCCGTTTCCAGATAGAACAACATCCCCGTTTTCTACAATACGACAGCGTGATGGAAATTTTGCCGTTGAACTCACCAGGATTTCAATTGGGATTAAATGCCACGGCAAAACTTAGCAGCAGGTTTGAAGTAAGATTCAACCCAATGTTAATGTTTACTGACCGCAGTATTACTTACAAATTAAAATATAAAGACCCGGTTGACGGCTTTGAGCCAACTAAAAAAGTTGAGTCGGTAATTTTTTCTTTCCCATTTCAACTAAAATTTAATAGCGACCGTATCGGCAACTTTCGTGTGTATATGCTTGGTGGGGCCTTTGCGCAGATAGATCTTGCAGCCAATGCCCGTGCAAGACGTGCAGAAGATTTGGTGAAACTGCAGAAATCAGATTATGGAGTAGAACTGGGTTTGGGATTTAATTTTTATTTCCAGAGTTTTATTTTTTCTCCGGAAATAAAATTGAGCAATGGAATTCCCAATGTTCACAGCCGTGATGAAAATTTGAAATACTCTAATGTGATCGATCGAATACAATCAAGAATGATCGTCATTTCGATTCATTTGGAAGGATAGAATTACAATCTTAATTCTTTCTTCCTCCATCAACAAATATTCTTTGCAGATCTCTATCGTTATTAATTATTTTGTAAAAATCTTCAACGTAGCTCACAGACTTCGACTTTTCCTTGGAACTCAAATATTCATTGCTTTTTATCATTCCAATTATCTTTTCCTTTTTATCATTGTATAGCTTAACGGCGATTTTCAATTCTTCCATTGTTCTTGGAAAGCCACGGTTCAGCCTTTCTCTTACACTGCTTATCTGCTCCTGTAATTGTTCATCGATGGTGGCATAAGGAGGATCTACAAATCCGCAAATATCAAAATCGTAAGCAACCACATAAGGTCTTGTACCTGTTACGTCTTTAGGTCCAATAAGTTTTACATTATGATAGGCCGGTACGGACCAGTCTGTATTTGCGATCAGGTATTCGAATAAAGTAACGATCGTCATTTGATCCCTGTTGGTCTGCTCTGTATTATATGCCGTACCTTCTATTTCCACCATTTTGTTCCTTTTAGCCATTTCATCTACATCTTCTATCAAAAAAGCATATTGAGTGTAAGGCTTCTTCTTTCCTGAAACATCTTTAAAAGAAACATTCATAAATCTTACCCGCAGACTCATATCCGTAAGTAGG
This sequence comes from Chitinophagaceae bacterium, assembly GCA_044867875.1. Lineage (GTDB taxonomy): Bacteria > Bacteroidota > Bacteroidia > Chitinophagales > Chitinophagaceae > VBAS01. Next base: position 3,563 of record JBIOVR010000203.1, on the reverse strand, counting down.
TTATACATTTTATAGGCTAAAAATTCTTTTACCACTAATTGACCAGACTCATCACCAGTATTACAGCCATTTGAAAGTTTTAATTCTTTGAATTTATACAAACTTGAATTGCTGTCCTTTTTGAAATTTAGTTTGAGTCCGGGCATAAAGCAGGTCTCCCTTCTGAAATTACCTCTTACTGAAGCTTCAATCTTTTCTGTGATCGTTGTACCATCCTTCGTAGTAAACGAAATGGTAGCAGGTAAGAATCTGTCCGGTGCCTTTTTAGCAAGGAGAGCTTTAAGATCCATTTCGAGTGTAGCATTCACTGTTGATTCTTCTTCAAAAAATTTTACTTTATCAACTTTCTGTGCTGATGCAGGCAGATAAAATAGAGTGGTAGTAAATAAGAATAATGAAAAAATCTTTTTCATAATTAATAGCTTGTAGTGAAAAATTCGAATGTTCGTATATAAATATAAAATGTTTTTCTCATTCAGCTTTTCGCTATTTCATTACCTCACTAATTACTTTTCCTATATTTCCTCCCGGCATTTGAATATGTAACAGGGCCGCCAATGTTGGAGCAATATCCGTCATATACGTTTCTCTGTTCGTTTTTCCTGCTTTGATGCCCCATCCATACCAAAGCAAAGGAATATGCGCATCATAAGGATACCACATACCATGCGTAGTACCAGTAGTAAGAAAAGCCTCTATATAATTTGACTTCAGAATAATTTGAATATCACCTGCACGAGAAGGGTAATAACCATTTACGATCATCTCCTTTATTTTAGCAGGTAATGCCGTTGCTTCTAATTGACGCAGATCAAACACCCGGGCAACTGTTGGTTGTTTTGAAAGAAAATCTATTACGGCAGCTACAATTTCTTCACGTTTCAATTTCTTTTCACTGATCAAAATATTATTTAACACAAGTTGGTAATTGGAAAAATCAAGTGCAAGTTTTCCCTCTCCAAATTTATCTTTTAATTGTTGGTTGAGTTGTTCTAACACTGCACCTTCATTAAAATTACCAGAAGGCATTTTATTTTCCTTCATAAATGCCGGTACATGTGCCACACCATGATCTGCCGAAAGAAAAACAGTGTATTGGCCCTGCCCTACCTTACTGTCAAGATAATTCAAAAAATCGCCGAGGTCTTTATCAAGACGATAAAAATCATCTTCCTGTTCTATTGAATTGGGACCATAACCATGGCCGATATAATCAGTCGATGAGAAACTTACTGTAAGCATATCAGTAATTGCATCGGCACCTAGCTTCTCTTCTTCAATAGCAGCTTTAGCCATTTCGACCGTAAAACTATTACCATAAGGGGTCGATGATATCACGCCATAATTTTTACCAATAAATTTTTTCAGATCGTAAGGGAACCCGGTACCTACACCTTTATTTTCATAAGATTTTTGATCCGCAGTACTTTGCGAATAGGTATTTATTGGATACAAAGTGGCCCAACCTTTTTCATAATACTTGTCTACCAGTTTCTTTGCATTCAGGTCTTTTACCCATTGCGGCAGATCGGTCATATAATAGGTCGAGGAGATCCATTTGCCTTCCTGGCTATCATACCAATAAGCTGCATTGGCGCTGTGACCAGCTGGCAATATACCACCACGATCTTTTATGGCGATACCAATTACTTTTCCCTGAAAATTTGTAGCCAGGCGTAATTCGTCGCATATCGTTGTTACCAATAAATTTCTTGGACTCTGTAATCCCATATTTGTTGCACTGCCTACAGTTTGTACGGTTTTATCTTCTGTACAATAAACATTACGCTGTTCTGCATTATCCCACCAAAAATTTCCGGCTATCCCGTGAATAGCAGGAACAGAGCCAGTGAAAATACATGTATGGCCTGGGGCAGTAATTGTTGGTGCATACGGTATCAGTGTATTTTCACAACTAAAACCCTGGTTCAGCATTCTTTTAAAACCCCCATTAGCCGCATAGCGATCATAATAACGATAGAGGTAATCCCACCGCATTTGGTCTATTGTAATTCCTACTACAAGCTTGGGTCTTTGAAGAGTCTCCCCTGGAGTTCCGGATTGAGCAAATGAGGTAATGAAAATAAATAGGGAAAGGATAAACGAACAGATACGTTGCATAAATCCAAGTTTTGATAAAGATAGGGGAAATGGAAATATGGTTACAGACGTATGGCTACAGCAAATAGTTGGCTTTTGTAAAACTAATTTTTTTAAAACTCAAACACTCTTTGATGCATAGTCCACCTGATACCAAATGCAACAATTGTAGTTGAAGTGGATTGGGATGTGTTTGACGGCACATCGAATTTTCGATTCGTCACCGATCCTTCAATAAATAAATTTTCTTTTAATTCATAAGAAAGCAAGAATGATAAGAAGGTAGTGTTTGATTCAATGCCGGAAACTATTTCATATCCGTAATCTCCTTGTCTCGGAGGGATGGTATTCGGTAAAAATATATTGCTTCCAAAACTACGTCCACCGGTATCCAGTCCTTGTTTCCAATACATCGCTTTTGCAAGTAAGGTCCACTTTGGTACAGGCTGATAACGAAGTATCCCGATCGTTTCACTAAAATTAGCACCAAGCGGATGTGCCATTGGCTGGTTATAATGTGTATAGTTTGCTACTGAATCGCGATGCGAATAAGTAAATGGCCTTACCCTATTATGTTCCAGTTGCAGGTCAAGATTTTTTATTCCAAAAGCATTCACATATTTAGCACCAAGTTGTAATCCCCATTTATTGGCCCACCAGCCATCGCCACTTTTTACTTGCTCTAAATTAAATTCATCCAGGAGGAACTGTCCGTAAAACTGCATCTTTTTGAAGACGTTCATTTTAAAATCAAATCCGGCAACTGAATTATCATAGCTTCCATTTTGTTGTTCAATGGAACGATAAAAAATGATCGGATTCAGGTAACTAAATTCAAAATGATCGGTTCTTCCAAACATTACTCCTTCAAATAAACCAATATTTAATTTTTTTGTCACATTCACATCAAGATGGTGGAAAGCTGCATATTTTTTTCGGAGTAAACGATCGGGTCCACGAGGTTCGGTTTGTTGAAGCTCCATGAATAAGTTCTGATAATTGAATTTCCAGATCCTTGTATTAAGTTTAAGAAAAAGAGTATTGTTACCAAAATCACTCAAGAACAAACTGCGATAACCGTTGCCGATAAAATTTCGATCATAACCAAAAGCTACATCAATATATTTGGTAACATTAAAAGTGAAATAACCTCTTCCATCAAAATAATCAAACCCTGTTCCTTTAAAATTTTTATAATATCCAGCACCCGGTACCGATTGAAATTTATCTTCCCATGCTTGCACATGGAATGGATCTCTTTCCTGGTTGTCAACGATAGATCCAGCAAATCCAATTTTATTTGCAATGCGACCACGAACACTCACACCTCTTGAATTCAGAAAAAGACCTTCATCATTATCACTTTCTTTCATGTATTGAAATTGAATGATCGGGTTGATGACAAGATCAAAATCCTTTACATGAACTTCATACAAATTTGCCGGGGTTCTATAAAACGGGCC
>JBIOVR010000202.1:0-3156 GCA_044867875.1 Chitinophagaceae bacterium | reverse complement strand
TTACCGGCTATGGTTTCAATACAAATCTGCCAACAGGTGAAAGCAGTTTATCTTCAATGAAACCTTATTTTTCCGTAAGCACAGGATTATTATATAGTATTACAACCCAGAATAGCAACTTCGATATCGGTGTGTCGGCTTTTCATGTAAATAAACCCAAACAAACTTTTTTGCAAGATGAAAATCAATATATACCAATGAGAAAAGTGGTGCATGCAAATTTTGAAACTTTTCTTTCAGAAAGTTTAGTATTAAGCATTAATGGAATTTATCAATCGCAAAGCACCGCGAATTATTATTCTTTTGGCGGAGCACTTGGTTATTATCTTCCCAACAATGCTGATTTTATGCTAAACGGTGGTCTCTGGTACTGGTCAAAAAATGCGATTATTCCTTACATTGGAGTTTCGTATAAAGATTACCAGTTTGGTGTGAGTTATGACGTAACCACATCCAAACTTAACCAGGCTAATGACAAGCCAGATACGTGGGAGCTATCATTAATTATAAGAGGAAAAAATAAGCCGAGCTATGTAATTCCTTGCCCCTGGAAGTGAGGATAATTATGAAGAGCCGGTGTTTTAAGTTTAAAAATCGACCTGCCTCCCCGGCAGGCAAGTAAAATAATAGACTGATGTTGGCAAAATAAAAAGATATTCCAGCATTCCGGTTAGCTCAAAAAAAGATAACCGTCCTAAGATTTCTAATTGCGCTTACCATTACCAACGCTAGATCAGAGCTGCACTTTTTAAAGCCTTTATACATTCACAGGACATCGTACTTTTCTCATTTCTAGCATTTTAATACCCTTTTGGGGAGTGTTTTGTTATCCGCATTGCAAGAGAATGAGGGAAGAAAGTAATAGTGATCCAAATATGCTAATAAACCAAAATTAGTTTTGTAGTTTTAAATCCTTTTAAAATCCTGTCTGTTAAGAGCCTAAGTTAAAATCAGTAACTATGAAAAGCTGTATTTATTAACCATAAAACAGCAGCATGAAGATCCAGCATCTTTACTCAAAGAATTCAATTCATCTTTGTCTTCTTTTGTTTCAAAGCAGATAAATTCCATAATACCATTACGAATAAAATTTTCAGTATTGACTGCTGACCATCCATTCCACATATCCTTTTTTGAAATCCCTTTTTGCTTCGTTTTGATTTAATGTAAAAAATTATAATCCGTTACTGGCGTAAGCAAATCCATTTCCTGTATAACCGCCCATACCCATGAGGCATTTATGAACGAATAAGTTTATAAAAGTGAAATTGGCTGTAGAAGAAAGACATACCGTTTTAGTTAAACTTGAGCCTGAACATGCGTTTAAAAACTTTCTTTCCAAAGGGAGAAGGTTTGCTTTTGTATTGTTGATACTATCCATTCTATTTATAGAAAACAGGTCTTATGCACAAATTGTCATCAATGAAATAGGAATTAGCTCTAGCGTTTCTTCAGCTGATGCCGCCGGCGGAGGAGAATTTGTAGAGCTTTTTAATAAAAGCGGGTGTGCTGTAAATATTGGTTGTTATGTATTAGTATATAGCGGAACATCTTTGGGTGCTGCAGGATGGTCTGTTACTATACCAAGTGGAACCATGTTAGGCCCGGGACAATATTATTTAATTGGGGGACATGGCTCAAATCTTTTAACACAAACATCATGGACAAACGGAACTCCCATCGGCAGCACATGGATAAATACATATGGAACTAATGGAAAAAATGTAGCCGATCTAGATCTTGGGACTGCATATACCTCGGGAAAAAGAATTGTCATTGGTAATTTAATTAATCTAGCTGGTCAAATTACTTTATTCAAATCGGATGGTTCTGCCGCATCATCTTTATCTTATAATTCAGGTAATAATCCCGGTACTTATCCTGTTATTCCCAATTCTTCTTCAGGATGTTCATTGAATTCCATTGCTAATCCGGGAAATTCGGCCGCCAATCAAAATTTTACATATAGTTCTTACAGGACGGGATTGTATTTAGATGCTAATGGCATTTATCAATCCTCAGTGAACGACCCCGTTCCTGGATATTATGGCACCCCTGGAAAACCTAACAGCACAAACGGAATAAGTACACAAACGGTTGCTGCTCCATTGCCTGCTGCTAATGCTGGCACCAGTATATCTATAACAGCAGGAACTCCAACCTCTATCGGAGCACTACCTGTTGCCGGTAATACTTATTCATGGACATCAAATCCTCCGGGTTTCAGTTCAACATCAGCTAACCCTATAGTTAGCCCGGTTGTAACTACCACTTATTATCTAACAGAAACTGATGCATACGGATGTAGTAGTACAAATAGTGTGATGCTTTCAGTGGCAGCATCATCAACTTTTATAGGAAGCTATGTCAATGTTCCCTTAGGATGTAATCCTCTATCAACCGCAATTACTGCTGCATTAGGAACTGCGATTGCAACCGATGCTTGCGGTACTCCAACTATAACTTCTGTTGATGGAGGAGTTAGTGGCACTTGCAATAAATCACAAACAAGAACTTTTACTTCAATTGATGCTTGTGGTAATACAGCTACTGTTTCAAGAACGGTAACATGGACTGATGATAACACTCCGCCAACTTTCACAGGTAGCTATGTCAATGTTCCGTTAGGATGTAATCCTTTATCAACTGCAATTACTGCTGCTTTAGGAACTGCGACAGCAACCGATGCTTGCGGTACTGCAACTATAACTTCTGCTGATGGAGGAGTTAGTGGCACTTGCAGTAAATCACAAACAAGAACTTTTACTTCAATTGATGCTTGTGGTAACACAACTACTGTTTCAAGAACGGTAACATGGACGAGTGATAACACTCCGCCAACTTTCACGGGTAGCTATGTCAATGTTCCGTTAGCATGTAATCCTCTATCAACTGCAATTACTGCTGCATTAGGAACTGCGACTGCAACCGATGCTTGCGGTACTCCAACTATAAGTTTTGCAGATGGAGGAGTTAGTGGCACTTGCAGTAAATCACAAACAAGAACTTTTACTTCAATTGATGCTTGTGGTAACACAACTACTGTTTCAAGAACGGTAACATGGACAAGTGATAACACTCCCCCAACTTCCACAGGTAGCTATGTCAATATTCCGTTAGGATGTAATCCCCTATCAACTGCAATTACTGCTGCTT
>JBIOVR010000201.1:0-2195 GCA_044867875.1 Chitinophagaceae bacterium | reverse complement strand
AAGGCTTATAATGCTTATCATCAAGATTCAATTCATTTATCACGGTTTTCACCACACTCTTTGCATCATCCGTATCATAAATAGTAAAATTGTTTGGATAACCCATTTTCGGCGCCTCGGTCCGAAGAATTCTTGCAAATACAGAATGGAATGTTCCTATATATAAATTTCTTGCTTCGTTGTTGCCAAGAATGTGCTCGACCCTTTCCTTCATCTCCTTTGCCGCCTTATTTGTAAAAGTGAGAGCAAGAATATTAAAAGAATCGATACCATTTGCCATCAGGTGAGCCACCCTGGTCGTAAGTACTTTGGTTTTTCCACTGCCGGCACCCGCCACGATCATCAACGGCCCATCAATATGTAATACGGCCTCACGTTGTTTATCATTCAATCCACTTAAATATTCAGTCATGGCCGCAAATTACGTCATCATTGCGGCTAAAAAATTTGTCTGAAAAACTTTTACTAATTAAAAACCCCGCATCAGCGGGGTTAAGTTTTAAGAAGGATCTTTCTTCGGTTCCAATAGTTGGAAGAACTGATCTAATTGTGGAAGGATCACTATTCTTGTTCTTCTGTTCGCCGCTTTGTTTTCAGCACTAGTGTTTTGAACCACCGGGTTGTATTCTCCGCGGCCGGCTGCCGACATTTTTTTGGGATCAAGACCATATTCTTTTTGTAAAATTCTTACAACTGAAGTCGCTCTTTTCACACTCAGGTCCCAGTTATCGATCAATACACCATTTCGATAAGCTACATTATCCGTATGGCCTTCAACCATAAATTCTATATCTGGTTGGTTTTTTAATACCGCGGCTACTTTACCCAACACTGTTTTAGCCTGGGATGTAATTTCATATTTACCGCTTTTGAAAAGTAGTTTATCTGAAATATCAATGTAAACAACTCCTTTATCAACTTTAATATTTATATCCTGATCATCCATGCTACCCACAGCGCCTTTCAGGTTCATTACCAATGCTAGGTTCAATGAATCTTTACGGGCCATGGATGCCTGCAGATCCTGTATATAAAGATCTTTGGCGCCAATATTCTCAAGCGACTTTCTGATGTTGTCTGCCTGTGCAGAGGATACAACAGAAAGGTCTTCCATTTGTTTTAATACGGTGGTGTTAGTTTGTTTTAAAAAATCGATCTGCTTATTGAGGTCAGCGATCCGGGTATTGAGACCAGCCTTATCATTTTCCAGGGCAGTTTTCTGGCGTGCTAATTCTGCTTTATCATCATTACATTTTGTAAGATCACCCTGCAGTGTGGTGTGTTTAGTTTGCAGCTCCGCATAATCTGACTGCGATTTTTTAAATTTTTTACTGCTTACACAAGAACAAAGAAAGAAAGACGATAGCATTGTTACTGCTACTAATTTAAGTTTCATGGTAAATTTTTTTGGTGACTGAAGATATTAATTCAAAAGTATTTGGTCAAAACAATTCTATCGAAGGCTAAATGTTAAAATTGAGCATTTGATCGATAAAAATATTTTATCCTGCAAGGTCTTCATTCGAGGAAATGCTTTCAATATAAGCAACGACCTGGTCACGGGATCTATTCATTATTTTCTCCAGTCTTTGAATCAATTCTTCTTCTTTGCCGGGAATATATTCAAGATCCTTATCGGTAAGGTTGATATCGTTCTCTTTCATTCTTTCTTTTACTTTTTCCCATGGGGCTTGTAATTTCAATACGGTTGAATTTTTCATAATAAAAATTGTATAACTCAAAGTTTTAGAACCAAACCCGGTGCCAACCTTTAGCTTATGAGAAAAAAAGCCATGTTATTTAAGTGACTTGGATAATATTTTTTGTTTTACAAACTTTATTACTACTATCAACTTCTGTTGCGACGCTCCGTTCAGGGTTCTGTTCATTTATAAACAAGGCGTCGCAGTTTATCCAGGGTTTGCGAAGGATCATCACTTGTACGACAATAACCCGATAGCTATCGGGTCTATTCAGCATTCAAGGCAGAGAATGTAAAAATCGGACAGGCATTAACACTAAATAACCCATTTATCTTGCCATTTTACTTCTTATCATTTTATTCTACGAACTAGTTCGTTTAATGCTCATTTTTGTTTCAAATCTCAGCATGCGAAAACCGGCATTCATCCTTATAATATTTCTTATTACTTCACATTTTGTTACTGCGCAAACAACAGAGCGTGGCAGGATCA
>JBIOVR010000200.1:0-3490 GCA_044867875.1 Chitinophagaceae bacterium | reverse complement strand
TGTTATTAAGCTAGAATTGGGGGATTCGTATTCAGGCATCCATTCTGCATTTATTTATTATCTGTGCCAATACGTTTACATTTATACGAGCAAAGTCAGTCGCATTATTATAAACAATGAAAAAATTGTTGTCATTAGCAGCATTTATTTCAGTAAGATCTATTTACTGTGGAGTTATCATCATTTCTTTTTCTTTTTATACCAAGGCACAGGAAATGTCTGCCAGAGTTTATACGGTTAAAGACGGGTTACCCACCACTAATGTCATTGGTACTTTCCAGGATAAATTGGGTTATTTATGGGTAAGTACAAACGAAGGTTCTTGCCGCTTTGATGGGAAATCTTTTAGTACGGATGGGTTGTCTGATGGAAGATTATTTATGATGTTTGTGGATAGCCGTTTGAGATATTGGGCTAATAGACACACGGGATATGTTGAGTTTAAGAAAAACAAATTTATCAACTATCCAAACCCCGACTCAGGTCTTATACGATGGAACTTCAGGATCATGGAAACAAAAGAAGGTCTCATCTGGTCACTAACTAATGCAGGCGTATACCAGTTGGATTCTAATAAATGGGTAAAAATTAAATTCTACCCTGGTTACGATGACCATCCATGCAGAAATATTATCGAAACAAAGGATGGTCTATATATTAATTATGGCGATTTGCTGGTATTGAAAAAACCAGGCGGTGCTTACAAAATCATAGGGTCATACAAAGAACCCGGATATTATTATAATGGTTTATCTGAATCGGCCGACCAAATTTTCATCTCCACGCTGGATGGCATCTATGAGATCATCAATGAGCAATTAGTGAAATTGCCCGGACCCTTAGGCAGGTTAAAAGGGTTATATTTTTATTTACGCGACAGCAAAAAAAGATTCTGGATTGGAAATTCTCCAACAGGACTACGCATGATACCTGACGGGGACACAACAAATCTTGTTTTCGTTTATAAAATTGCAATAGGTCCCGGTATCAGTCATATCAATGAAGATAATCAGGGAAATATTTGGGTAACTACAGGAAACGGGTTGATAAAAATTTATGAAAGGAACTTTAAAATTTTTGATCTCCCTGCTATTGTTGGGAAAAATTTTCTTTTTAATGTATTCCAGCCTCCAACCGGCCCGCTCATCATTAATGACGGAAGCCCTACTTTAAAGACTTTTGAAAATGGTGGTTTTAAAAATAGAAAGCTAATTAATAAAGGCAGTTCTCCGCTTCCAAACAATGAATTTATTGTTGACAATTATGCCTTTGATGATAAGGGCCGTTATTGGTATTATATAAGAGGATTTGCTTTGGCTATGCAGGATGGCGATAAAATATACGAACAAAGTAAACAGCTGGCTCATTTAGGTGATGAGGCATTTGATGTACTATGGGATGCTTATCGAAAAAAAATCATTGTGGCTGTAAGAACGCAAAAATATCCATGTCAGTTCAATGATACCTCTTACAGTCTTCTTCCTGTTTCTAATAATATCGAAGTAAAAGGGATCATCATGCGTTTGCATCAATGCGCAAACGGTATTATTTTATTTGCAACAGATGAAGGCACAGTTTTTTCTATTGATAAGCAAAACATCTGTAAAAGGCAGCTAAATGAATTTGGTACACATACTAGGCCCAGATGGTTTTTTAATGACCCATCAGGAGATGTATGGATCATATATAATGGCAGCAAGGGATTGCGTCGTTACACCTGGCAAAAAGACTCCCTGGTTTTTAAAGAGCAAATTACTAAAGCCAATGGCTTGTCCACCGATAATGTAACCTCAATGTGTTTTGATAATAAGAATAACTTATGGATTTCTACTAATTCAACTGTATCCGTATTTTCAAAAAAAAACAATACTTTAGGCATTGGGGCTTACCAGATAGTTGGTTTTTATAATGCCGAAGATCTTCAAACGGATCGGGGTTTTGGTGCCCGGTTGACTAAAGATAAAAAAGGAAATATATGGTATTTCTCCAGCAATTATTTAATATGTCTTTACCCTGATAAAATAAATTATAACCCACTTATCCCTTCCATAGAGATTGAAAATGTAGAGCTAAACTTCCGGGAAACCAACTGGTCCGATTATGCAGATTCATTAACAAGTATTTTTCAATTGCCTTATCATCTTAAACTCAATCATTATAATAACACAATTGGTATTTTTTTTAAAGGCATTTCTTCATCGGGCACTGACGGTATAAAATATTCTTACCAGCTTGCAGGGTTAGAAAATATATGGAGCAACCCATCTTCTAATGATTTTGTTTCATTTGCCAGACTTCCGCCAGGAAAATATGTTTTCAAGGTAAAAGCACAATTGCCTAATACGAATTGGAGTGAGCCGGCCATCTTTTCATTTAGCATTATTTCCCCTTTCTGGATGAGATGGTGGTTTATTGGGTTATGTGCAATAATGTTGTCAGGGATTATTTACAGCATTTATAAGTACCGTATCAACCAGTTAAAAAAATTATTAGCGATCCGCACAAAAATTTCGCAAGACCTGCATGATGAGATCGGCTCAACGCTTACGAGCATCAATATTCTTTCAAAAGTATCGCAGAATAATCTGGAAAAAGATAAATCCAAAGCTTCGGAGTTGTTGCAAAAGATCTCCGAACAATCAGCCGATATGCAGCAAAGTATGAGTGACATTGTGTGGTCGATAAGACCCGACAAGGATAAAATGGAAAATCTTGTTATCCGCATGCGGGAATATCTTGGACAAACGGCAGAGGCAAGAAATATGCAAGTGCAATTTTCAGCCGATGAAAAAGTATTCAATGAAAATCTGTCCATGCAACGAAGGCAGCATATTTTTCTCATTTTTAAAGAGGCTGTTAATAATGCAGTGAAATACTCGGAGGGCAAAACTGTTTCTGTGTTTTTGGGCAGGGAGAATAGTCATATCCGGCTCAGTGTAAAAGATGACGGATCAGGATTTAATTCCGGCAAGATCACATCTTCAAGTGGACTAAAGAACATGCATGCAAGGGCAAAAGAGTTAAATGGGACTTTGCAAATTAGGTCAGAAGCAGGAAAGGGAACGGAAGTGGAATTAATATGTACTGCTACATAAATATGTAGTAATACCAGGCTATGGTTTTGAAGTAACTTACGAAACGAATAATTATGGCTGTACAAATACTGGTATATGATGATAGTGATGTAATAAGAGAAAGCCTGCGTACTTTATTATTTGAAGAACCGGGCTTTGAGGTGATAGCCATGTTGGCGAATGCTGAAACGGTAGAGACAGATATCGGTCAATTGAAACCGGATGTGGTATTGATGGATATTGATATGCCTGAAGTAAATGGTGTAGAAGCTGTAAAACGAATCAGAAAACTCGACCCGCAGTTACCGATCATTATGCTTACTGTTTTTGATGACAATGAAAATATTTTCAAAGCTATTTATGCGGGGGCCTCGGGGTACATCCTTAAACGTTATGTAACTGTAGAGATAGTCGCA
>JBIOVR010000199.1:0-2938 GCA_044867875.1 Chitinophagaceae bacterium | reverse complement strand
AAAAGATTCACAGTGTGTGGAAATTTATACAAATAATATTAGGAAAACGTGGTGCTTTTTATTCATACCATAGTGTTATAACATCACCTATCGCATTGACAAATTTTTCATCCTCTACTCCTTCTATCTTCCAACTATTTTTTAAGCGATGCAAAATCCCGACATGTCTTCCATTAAGATTTATTTCGAGGTCATAACATACACCATTGTTACATGTTCCGGGAACTGGAACACCTTCACCTTTGTATTCAACCTCACGATAAGTAAATTTTATAGGCACAGGTTTTTTTTCAAGTTGTGCCACCATTTCTTTTAAAAATTTCAGTAGAGTTTTATGTTGTGTAGGAACAGATGCACTCCAATTTCCTTTTGCCGCTCGTTTATGCGCTATCTTATATTTTAATCCGGATAAAACTGTCTTATAATCATCTTCATTCAATTTTAAAACTTCCTGGAGTGCCATAATATACCAGTGATAACCGGTACCAACCGGAGCACCCGATGCCTTTGGTGCTTTACCGGCTCTTCGTTTTGTCACTGCATATCTTATTTCCCAAAGATCAGGCGTGATCTTTTTATCCTTCCATTCACCTTTATCATAATACCATTTATGACTTCGTCCTATTTGCATTCCTACATATTGCTTCCCGTTATAATTCTTTATAGTTTCATAAGAAGCCCCAACTTTTGTTGGAGTTCTTTTTCTCCGAACTTTTTTTCTTACTGCAGTTTTCATTTTACTCTTCTTTAGAAATTAATTTGCGAATATTAGCCTTTGCCAAATTTTTAGTTGTTGGTCCATTCATTACGCGGCCGTCATAAGAATAACGGGCACCGTGACATGGGCAATCCCATGTTAATTCAGCATTGTTCCATTTTACTTCACAGCCGACATGTGTACAGATCGGACTCAAGGCATGTATACTACCATTTTTATCTTTATAAATGGCGAGCTTTTCATTTTTATAGTTTACGATTTTACCCTCATCTGTTGCAAGTTCTGCCAGATCATGTAATTCCTCATGAGAAAACCATCGGCTTGCAAACTGTTTAACTACATCCGCGTTGTGACTAACAAAATTTGTAAAGCCTGCAACAGGTTTTAATCTATTTGGATCATAAAGATCCTTATAAGGGCTTTCCTGGTTAGTGATCATCTTAGTTAATAATAATGCAGCAACTGTACTATAAGGCATTCCATTTCCGCCAAAGCCCGTTGCAACAAATATTTTATCATGCCCCGGTAGTTGACCTATATAAGGAAGTCCATCTGGGGATTCATAGTATTGCGAGGACCATTTGTAGGCGACCTCTTTAATCTCAAAATATTTTCGAATATGTGATTCAAGTTTTAAAAAACGGTATTCCTGGTTTTCTTCATGAGCTGTTTTATGATCGTTACCACCTGCGATAAAATATTTTCGGCCATCTATTTCCTGTGAACGATAATAATTATAAGGATCATACATATCATATAAAAGATCTTCAGGATACTCGTTATTCTTTAAAGTAACAGCCATTGCGTAACTCCGCATAGGAACGCAGCGGAAATGCAAAAGATTGACGCCTGGAGGAATATGTGTTGCGTAAATTAAAAATCTGCTTATATATTTTCCAATACTCGTTTCAACTGTAACATTTTCATTTTCATCAGCAGAAACAAAACGGCATTGCTGCAAGATCACCCCGCCTGCTTTTTCAAATTGTATTGCTAAGCTAAGCACATAACGAACCGGATTAAATTTGGCCTGACCATCTACCTGCATTGCCTTTATAAACTTGATCGGAATACTTATCGTATTTATAAAATTGTTTTTAATACCAGCATCATTTGTCGCTTCACTGATTTTATCAAGTTCATCTTTTTGTTTGTCGGTTTCAGCAAACAGTGTAGCTGAAGCAGTTTTAAAATCGCAATCAATATTATACTTGTTTATAGTATCCCGAATTGTATTTACCGCTTCCTTTACTGATTCTGCAACGAGCCTGGAACTTTCTTTGCTGAATTTTTTTTCTATAGTTGAATATGGTACATCTAACAAAGTATTTATGTGTGCCGTCGTGCCACCAGTGGTACCAAAACAAAGCTCATGAGCCTCTAATAAGAGACAGCTCATGCCTGCTTTTTGCAAATGGAATGCAGTGCTTATGCCAGTAATACCGCCACCCACGATCACCACATCATATATTTTAGTAGAATCTACTTTATTCGTTGGTAAATATTCATCTGCACTTTCCTGCCACAGAGAAATGTTGCAACCATCACGCTTTATCATAAGAATTTATTTAAATAAAACGGACAATTATCTTGCCATCAAGAATAAAAAATAAAATGTTGAAAGAGCAATTCGTAAATTTTTATTGCACTAATTTTTGTAAATTTTTTATTGCATTTTTTGCATTTATAAACTTAAGATCAGTAAGTTTCTTATTTTCTGCCTTAGTATAGTTTATAAAAAAATCACGCAATTGCTGATTATGCTGGCGGGAGAAATATTTTATCTCCTTTACATGTTCAAACATGACAGAATCTTCCGCTACTGCGAAATATCGATCATTGCGCACAGATACTCCTTTTTTTATTTGCTTTACCTGTAAAGCGCCGATTATTCTGCATGTTAACCGAACGCCGGGATAAGTGATACACTCTGTAATTACCATTGCATCAGCCGGATCGCCATCCCCTGCATGAGTACTTTCAATAAAACCAAAATCGTATGGAAAATACATACCTAATGGTAAAATTTTTTTCAGTCTGTAACAGTTATTGTCCGGATCAAATACATATTTACCGGCGGTATGTCGTGGTGTTTCTATGATAACTGTAACAGAAGACATGATATCGGATGTGAAAAATCATGCCCATTTCTTAAATGAAAATTTTATTTATAATTCCCCATCGTGACAAGTGAACTATAAACCTAAGTTTTTATGTAGA
>JBIOVR010000198.1:0-23631 GCA_044867875.1 Chitinophagaceae bacterium | reverse complement strand
AGGAAAGGCCAATACAAAGTTACGCTGCCCGATGGCAGCGAGGTATGGCTTAATTCAGAATCATCCATCCGGTACCCTGCAACTTTTACAGGTAATGAACGAAAAGTATTTGTGACAGGTGAAAGTTTTTTTGAAGTTGCAAAAGATAAGGATAAACCATTCAGAGTTGTTGCAGGGGATATAACTGTTGAGGCACTCGGCACACAATTCAATATAAATGCCTATAACAATGAACCATTTTTTTCGACCACTCTTGTTGAAGGATCGGTGATGGTAACAAAAGGGAAAATAGAGAATATATTAAAACCGGGACAGCAAGCACAATTAACGGAAAACGAATTTCAAATTGTTGCTGCTAATACAGATGAAGTTGCAGCGTGGAAAAACAATCAATTTAAATTTAGAAATACATCTATTGATGCGATCATGCGACAAATAGAAAGATGGTATGACGCAGATGTAGAATACCAGGACCAGGTGGCACTACATTTGAATGCAACTATCGGAAGAGATGTGCCGGTATCAAAGTTGCTGAAGATATTTGAAGAAACCAACCAGGTAAAATTCAAAGTGGAAGGAACGAAAATAATTGTAATGAAGTAAGTTTTCTCATGTGGCCCGGGATAAAAAAATGGCCAGGAGCGGTGACACGCTTTCTGGCCGGCGCCTGGGTTACTTAATAAATAAGATCGGCAAGAACTCATTATCTCTTAACCCAAACAACTCAAAGCTATGCAACTGCTTTTGAACCGCAAAGCCCGTTCTCATTCGAGACGGCGAAGACCATTATACCAAAAAACCCTGCTGACTATGAAAATTTTGTGCGTCCTTCTGACAGCAGCTTTTCAGCTTTCATCGAGAGGATTCTCGCAGGGAATTACTGTAGCCTTACAAAATGCTCCATTAGAAAGCTTCTTTAAAATTGTTGAGCAGCAATCAACTTTCAGTTTTGTTTACAGTAAGGAAGCCATCGATCAATCAAAACCTGTGAGCATTGATGCAAAGAATGAGAACCTTGAAAAAGTATTAAAGACCGTATTTACAAGTCAACCGCTCTCCTACTCTTTCAATGAAAAGTTTATTATCATTAAAGTTTCCGAGAAGAAAAAAGATTCACTAATTGAAGTCAGAGGTAAAGTAATTAATGAAAATGGTGACGCAGTGCCTGGTGCAACTGTCTTCGCCCAACTATCGAAGAGAGGAATTTCAACAAATGAGCTTGGTGAATTTATACTGAGTGCAATTAATGATGATGATGTCCTGACGATAAGCAGCGTGGGGTATTATAAAGAAGAAGTTCGTGTTAATAAAGAATCTTCCATCCTGATCCGGTTGAGAATGGCAGTCAGCACGCTTGATGAAACTGTGGTGATCGCTTATGGAACTACTACCAAAAGATTAAATACCGGAAGTGTTGGGAAAGTAACCGCAGCAGAAATAAGTAAACAGCCTGTTACAAATCCACTGGCAGCATTAGAAGGAAGAGTCCCCGGATTAATTGTCACGCAAACTACCGGAATACCTGGCGGAAGTTTTAAACTCCAGATCAGGGGACAAAATTCACTCTCGCAGGGAAACGATCCATTAATAGTAATTGATGGTGTTCCCTTCGCCCCGAACAACAATAAGGTGAACCAGGTTACAGGAGCTTTTACTTTTAACAATAATGGATTAAGCCCTATTAACAGCATTAACCCAAACGATATTGAAAGTATTGAAGTTTTGAAGGACGCCGATGCTACTTCCATTTATGGTTCACGCGGAGCAAATGGAGTTATTTTAATTACAACAAAAAAAGGAAAACCAGGAAAAACGAAATTCAACATGAATGTTTATTCCGGCGTTGGTCAAATTACAAGACATATGGAAATGCTGAATACCCAGCAGTACTTGCAGATGCGAAGGGAAGCATTTCATAATGATGGAGTACAACCTACTAATACGAATGCATATGACCTGTTGTTGTGGGACACTACACGCTATACTGATTTTAAAGATCTATTGATCGGGGGCAATGCAGGTATACTGGACGCGCAGGCTTCTGTATCCGGCGGGTCGGCTGATACCAGGTTTTTGATCGGCGGCGGTTATCATCATGAAACAACTGTTTACCCGGGCAGCAGCGGCGACCAGCGAGGATCATTCCATTTTAATATTTCGCACAGTCCTGTAAAAAGTAAATTTTTCATCATGCTTACCGGGAGCTATTGGGGCGAAGTAAATAAAGTTACTACCAATGATCTTAGCGGATCTGTAACCGCGATACCTAACTTACCTGCACTTTATGATTCCGCAGGAAATTTAAATTGGAGCAGCAAAGGTTTTTCATTTACAAATCCATTGTCAGTTTTACTCCAGGAGTACAAAGCAAATATTCATAACCTTTTAAGCAACCTGCAATTCAATTATCGGTTTTCTGATCATCTTAGTTTCAAGGTTAATTCAGGATATAATCATTTTGATGTAGATGAGGTCAGAATCAATCCTATTGCAGCGCAGGATCCTGCAACTAATCCAACAGGTTCATCGGCCTTTGGAAGCAGTAAGTATCAAACAGTAATTTTAGAACCACAAATGGAATATGTGCGGGCAATCAGCAAGGGCAAACTTTCTGCACTGGCGGGTTTTACATGGCAACAAAATACTTTTAGTGCTACAAGCACTAATGCAAGTGGCTATACCAATGACGCACTTCTATATTCCCTCGGAAGTGCGAGCAGTATCAATGCCACGAGTATTTATAGTCAATACCGCTACGCTGCAATTTTCGGAAGGATCAATTACAATTGGGAGGATAAATACCTTATAAATATCACTGCCCGCCGGGACGGTTCAAGCAGGTTTGGACCGGGAAAACAATATGCGAATTTTGGCGCTATCGGAGCAGCCTGGATATTTTCGGAAGAAAGTTTTTTTAAAAACTTATCTCCTGTTTTTAGTTATGGAAAACTCAGGGCAAGCTATGGCAGTTCAGGTAATGATGCTATTGGCGATTACCAATATTTGGACACATGGTCTGCAACAAACTTGCCTTACCAGGGGAATGCAGGATTATCACCAACGGGACTTTTCAATGAGGATTATAGTTGGGAAATAAATAAAAAGTTTGAAGCAGCGATAGACCTGGGATTTTTCAGCGACCGAATTCTTATCTCTACATCTTATTTCAGAAACCGGAGCAGCAATCAGCTTGTATCTTATGCGCTGCCGGCACAAACCGGTTTTTCGAGCATTACACAAAATTTTCCTGCCCTTGTGCAGAATACAGGGATTGAAGCAGAAATTTCTTTAGTTCCTGTCAAATCAAAAAACTTTAGCTGGTTATTTGCTTTCAATATCACTGCTCCAAAAAATGAGTTACTAAAGTTTGACGGACTCGCAACATCGAGCTATCGAACAAGGTACCTGATCGGAAGACCTTTGAATATTTTGAGCGGGTTTAATGTTGTTGGTGTTGATGATAAAACAGGCGTATACCAGTTCCTGGGTAGCGATGGTACGATAAAAAGTCTACCGAATACTTCAACAGATGTTATAGTCGGCCTGTTAGACCTTGATCCGAAATATTATGGTGGTATCAAAAATAGTTTTACTTACAAATTTATTCAATTAGATATTTTCTTTGAGTACCGGAAACAAATCGGGGCAAGCTATTTAACAGGCGTCGGCGCAGTGGCCGGAACACGATTCAATCAACCAACTGTTGTTTTAGACAGATGGCAATCGCCCGGACAACAAACAAATTTGCAGCAATTCACACAAACAACAGCCAATCCAGCTTATTTGCCAATTGTCTACATTAATGCGTTTGGATCGAATATTCAATATACCGATGCATCATTTATAAGATTGAAAAATTTATCACTTTCTTATTCGCTGTCAGAAAAGCTAATTAAAAAAATGAAGCTTGAAAACTTAAAGGTGTATCTGCAGGGACAAAATTTGTTCGTGATCACTGATTATAAAGGTGCAGATCCCGAAACGCAAAATTTCAGTCGCTTGCCACCTCTTAAATTTCTCACGGCGGGTATTCAATTCACCTTTTAATCTACATCATATGTATAAAACAAAATATTCGTTCGCATTAATTTGTGTGTGTTATTTTTTGCTTACCGCCTGCAAAAAACTCGTAACTGTGGATGAACCTTTAAACAAACTGACCTCGGAATTGGTTTTTACCACCGACAAGTCGGCCGTCTCTGCAATGTCCGGACTCTATTCGAAGATATTAACCTCGACATCCTTTGCGAATAGTGGTATGACCATTTATACAGGTATGTCCGCTGATGAACTATTAAATACTTCACCAGGAAGTAATGATGAATTTTCTAAAAACAAATTGACCACCTCCAATACTGTAGTAGCCACTAATTTCTGGACCAATGCATACAATTACATTTATCATGCAAATGCGATAATTGAAGGACTAAACAAATCAGAAGATGTAACCCTGCCAACGAAAAATCAATTGATGGGTGAAGCAAAGTTTATGAGAGCGTTTTGCTATTTCTACCTCACCAATATATTTGGTGATATTCCGCTGATCACAACAACTTCTTATACTGAAAATTCTACTTTCCCACGAAAATCCTCCGCGTTAATATATGAGCAGATAATTAAGGACCTGGTCGATGCAAAGGGGTTGCTGGTTACAAGTTATCCAACACCCGGGAAGTTAAGACCAAATAAATTTACAGTAGCAGCGTTGCTTGCGAGAGTTTATTTATATCAAAAAGAATATGGAAAAGCTGAAGAGGAAGCAACTGTAATCATTAATTCAGGTGTATACACATTGACACCGAATTTAAATTTAGTCTTTTTAGGAAATAGCAGCGAAGCAATCTGGCAACTACTACCAAATTCAAACCTGACCGCGAATACTCAAAACGTTTATGAAGGAACGGTGTTTATTCCTGCCAGTGGAATTGTTCCTGTTTTCACCATGACGAACTACCTGCTTAATTCATTTGAGACAGGAGATCAACGAAAAACAAGCTGGATAAATATGACAACAGTTAATGGAACTAATTTCTATTACCCGTTTAAATATAAAGTGAAGTCAGCCCCGAGTATTACTGAATACTATATGATGTTTCGTTTGGCAGAACAATATTTGATACGTGCGGAGGCAAGAGCACAGCAAAATAATTTAAGTATGGCAGTGGCCGATGTCAATATCATCAGGAAGAGGGCGGGCTTGCCTGATCTAACTTTGACCACCCAAGCGTTATTAATAAATGCAATCATTCACGAACGACAAGTAGAATTATTTGCAGAATGGGGACACCGGTTTTTAGATCTTAAGAGAACACAAACAGCCGATGCCGTATTAGGTATCGTGAAAGCAACTGACTGGCAAACCACCGATGCGCTCTACCCTATTCCGCAAACTCAAATTAACCTGAATGTGAATTTGACACAGAATCCAGGGTACTAATTTATTCATTTACTAATATAAAAAATATGAGACAATCTTTTCTGAATGTCTTCCTGGTCCTTTTTACATTATCTGCAACAGGTCAGGAAAAAAATTCAGCAGTTAGAACCCTGGACATTGGCGATAAAATGTTGGATGTAACAATTGCCAATGTTCATAATTTCTCAAAAACGGAACTACAGTTTTCAGAACTGCGGGGAAAATTAGTCATACTTGATTTTTGGTCCACCAATTGCGTTGGATGTATCTTACAATTTCCAAAACTGGATATCTTACAAAAAAAATTTGGTGACCGACTACAAATTTTACTGGTAACAAAGCAATCACAAAAGATAATTGACAAATCTTTCTTTGAGGAAAAAAAATTCGATCCGCGTTACAGGAATGTCGTAATGCAATTAACTTCCGTTACTGACGATTCATTATTAAATGCACTGTTTCCACATCAAATGATACCGCATGAAGTGTGGATCGATTCAAATGGAAAGGTGATAGCAATTACAGATGAAAGAAGTCTTACTGAAACAAATATTCAACATGTACTGGAAGGCTACTTCGATCTGCCTACAAAAAAAGATCTCTTATCTTATAAACCAGAAGAGCCGTTACTGCTTCAAATTTGTGACTCAAACAAATCCAGTGTTAAATACTACTCCTCACTGATCAAAGGAGTTGCCGGACTTCGGCCAGCACCAAGATATGTGACAGACTCAACCAATAACCGGCTAATCGTGACCAGGGGTACAATACCAATTCTCAAATTGTATGCAGATGCAATTTCAAAAGGGGCGGGATTTAACGATCCTTTTGATGATGCTTATTTCGACTACGGGAAGCGTATCATTTTGGAAATAAAAGACTCCAGCAAATATTTTTACGATTCGAGTGTGCGCTATGATAAATGGTTTGAAAATAATTGTTATGCATATGAAATGGTAATTCCGTTGGAACAGCGAAAAGATATGTATGCCTATATGTTAAATGATCTCAACCGGTTCTTTGCAATAAATGGACGGATCGAAAAAAGGAAAATGAAATGCCTGGTCGTTGTAAGGACGACCCCGAATTTAAAGTTCAAATCCAAGGAACAGCCGGATTACCAGGGACCGAGACGCTGGCCAGATACAAATAATGTTTTTCATTTTGTATCCACATCATTCAAGGTTTTTCGAATGACCCTTTCTGATCACAACAAAAATAATCCCCTTCCGATAGTTGACGAAACTGGATATGCCGGAATGATGACAATGGACCTGGAAAGTCCGTTGAACGATATTGCAGCACTACGAATTGAACTACGAAAAAAATATGACCTCGATATTATTGAAAAAGTAAAGGAGGTTGATGTGATGATATTGAGCGAAAACGGATATAAAAAATAGGGTTGTTGATTTTGTAACAACCCTATTTTCAGTACGCCAGTATCCCGTACCAAGTAATATCCGTTAATTATGTGATCTTGTCTGGCTGACATTTCCAATGTTACCTATTGGATCTGTTTGAACACCTGTAAATCCTAATGCGCAATTTGAACCAGTGGCGAGACAGTCGGGTGACGGTTCCACCTGCGGATTGCCAGGAAATGCCGTTCCTGATGTTGAACTATACCAATATAGTCCGTCCAGTTTGTCGGCAGCCATTTTTTTATTTGCAGTAAAAGCGCTGAATCCTACTGCCAGCGCAATTGCTATGAATCCCATTAAATACTTTTTCATAATCTAATTTTTAGTTGATCAATAGTTGCCTACTTTATTATACAGGGGTTCGGCTTATCCTGTTTATTGCAATAAAATCTTTATTAATTTTTGAAAATCCCCTACCAACAAAGGCAATCACGGTAAAACAAATGTTGAACAGCAAATGTTCCGGCCAGTCTAAATTTTTTAATACCCCGCCGCATGAACATGGCAATTCAGGAGTGAATATGAGCATGTATGCTATGTACAAAGTGAAAAGGCTCATTAATAATGCCGCAAACAAAAGTCCCAGCCTTCTAAAATTTGGAAAGATCAGTAAAAGAGAGATCCCTATTTCCACTATGGGAATCGCCCATGAAACGAAGTCGCTTAACTCTCCAATTAAAGGTGATCTACTAAGCACGTATGCAAATGATCCCCGAAAAATTATTTTCGAAACGGCCGTGTATACAAACAAAAATATAAAGAGTGCAGATATAATTTCGCTGAAGATCAATTTTAGCCGGTTCGACATCGCAGTTAATTTCATTAAAAACTCACGAGAACTGTGCCGAACGAAGGTGGTGATTATACCCATTCCGTAGTATCGCAACCGGCATAAAAAATTGTTTGAAGGGGATAAAAAAAGCAGATTACTCTACAAAAACTAAAGTATTATGCCTGAACATTTTTTTCCACGCACTATCTTTAAATAAGTCGAGTGATGGGCGTGGTTCAGAACTATAGGGGAAATGATAACTGTTAAGCTTCGGGAGTTGAAATTTGTATTTTTAAACCTGACAGCACTATGGATTCAAAAGATGATTTTGTATCGATCTAAGTTCAGTCTCTTAAATGTGCAAGGAAGCCCCACTTATCTTTCCTAACTTATAAAGGAACATGATCGATATCTACATAGGCCTGAACGAACTATTTACCTTCAACTATGAAATTACCTCGATTATTAGGTTGTTGGTGACTTCTGAACTATTTCCGTTTTCGAACTAAACAGAACGCCAACAACTTAAACTAATATTGCGGTACCCCCCGGGCTGAATATTTAATTTCAGATACCATAACAGCTATTGACACGTGGTTGAGATTTTATCAATCCCAATTAAATTTTTTGCCGAATATGGAATTTCTCCTTTTTGTAAAACCACCCTTCCCCCAAGTGAAAAATCAATTTTATCGGTTGGAATAATCTTCATATACGGTGTGACCTGTATAGAGTGTTCTGCCCGAATGCAAAAGCTATTTATATCTCCCACCTGTAAGGCGTTATGGGTCTTTGATAATTTGTCCTCTGAAAATATTTTATAAACAGATTTGCTTTCAGTGGATTCGACAACAATAATATAAAATAATTGAAATTTTTCAATTCTTAGAACCTTTGCATTACAAGTGAAATAACACGTGTCACAAAAATAATTTGGAGAAACTTGCGTGTTTGAATTGATGTTTTTTTCGTTAAAATCAAATCCACTGACTTTTTTGAACATGAAAAGCGAAATAAATACCGAATAAATAATTATTTTCATTGTTGAAAAGTTTTAGTTTTCTGTGCTACTTTCCATCTTCCCTTTTCTTGCCAACTATGTTCTACGGTCATTCTAGTCTGTGTGCCAAAATGTTCAATTTGAAGATTTGATACTCAACATTTTTATAATCCTGATCGGCTTGTGCTGCTCGTATAAGTCGAATTATCAGGAGTAATTCCGGGATTATCCCTAGCAGAAATATAAGATTCCATAACTGCGTGAAATACATTTTGACCGGCAGTGTTCCCATCAACTTTGATTCAAGCGCCGCCATATCCATATTTATGAATTGCTCTGAAACAATGTTTACTTTAAATTTTACTTTGCCTTCCATTTCAGAAAAATTTATATTTATTGCACTACCGCCCCAGGCATCTACGACTAATGCACCACCGTCGTTTCTATTCGACAATACAAAATCATCAACATAATTACTTTTTGTCGTACTTAAATTTACATCAATATTCTTATCCTCTATAGCAGCTTGTTCATTGAGGATGGAAAAGCGTCAATCGCTTGATACAGGAGTAGGGACAATAATTAACCTGGAGCGATGAAGCTATTGAACTTGTTCCGGAAGAAGTGAATATGAAGTGGGTAAAGATTTACTCTAAAATTTAAAATTGAAAGTAAAGGTGGCCGATATTTCCAACTCAGAGAAATGATAAAAACCAAATTCAAGGGGCTGTATGTGTCTCTAAGTAACCTTCAATTTAATTCGAATATTGCAAGCGGGATAAAAAATTGTTCAACCGGGATAAAGAATGCAGATCGATCTCTCAAAAATAAAAAGGTATTCTTTTTGAACAATTTTCCGTGGCAGGTTTATTTCAAATCTATTGCCATGGTTGATCATGAGGAAAAGTGGGAATTGTTATTGGGCCATCTTAAAGTTATTGAGGGCGAAGTGAAACTTTTTAACAGGTCGAAGCTTAACGGCAGTAGCGGTGTTGATGGCGTCTTAACTCCTTTCCGTGGCGTTGAATTGTATCTACTACATAAAGCTTTTATCGATGCAGGCGGCGCTCCGCATGAAGATTACAAGACCCTGCTTAAAAGAACTGCACCTTACCTGAACAGTAAAGCACAAAAAGGATTTAGCTCTGAGAGTTTATCAAAATACAGCGACAAAGTAGATCCGGAGACAAAAGAAAATGTAAAGCGCTTCCTGATGAAAATGATCCGCAATATTGATAGCTACGATTAAAATTCCACCTCGATTCCACCTGCTTCCACCAGAAACGCAGGTTTGCAATTTATGTTTGCAACAGATCATTTAAAAAAATATACAGTTTATGTTCAGCAATATTTCCTGGCACCAATACCTGATCTTTATTTGTGCAGCCGCATTAACGTGGTATATTCCTATCTTTTATATTTATTACCGGCACGATCTTTTGCAATTCCTGCAGGCAAAGAAAACTTTTCACAAAGCTGACGGAAAAACCGGCGACGACTTTAATTTTCAACAAGAGAATCCTGCCGGTGTTGATTCCAGGAATTCTCCCTCCTTCCCTGACATGGGACAAGTCATTCAAGCGTTTACTGATGAAGTTGCAGCCTACCTCCAAGAAGCAGGAAAAAACAAAGTTGCAAAACCAGAACTGCATATCATCCTTGGCAAGATCGCGAACAAGTATCCTTCGCTGTCAAGATCAGATTTTAGAGAACCGCTGGATCAATTTATAAAATTACAAACAGAAACTTATTGTGCTATGTTATTAAATAAAGAGGATCTGGATGAACTGTGGCGCAATACATAGCATCAATGGGGCTCCGTTATCCCGTAAGATAAGGGAGCCTTTTTACTTATTTTATTAACTAATAAATATGTGTGTGATGAAAAAATGGTTATTGACGAACTACCTGTTTTTTATGTGCATTGTTGTCATGGCGCAGGATGGTAATGCAGGTATCAATGAAGCGAACACCAAAGTGAGAAGCTATTTTACTGCAGGTACAAATCTTATGTATGCGGTCGGCGCAATACTTGGTTTGATCGGCGCGGTGAAAGTTTATCAGAAATGGAATGCCGGAGATCATGATACGGGCAAGACTGCTGCGGCGTGGTTTGGCTCCTGCGTATTTCTTGTAGTAGTAACAACAGTGATAAGATCAATCTTTGGAATTTAAACCTCATCTGTCCCGCCTTCGGCGAACCACCTCTCCATAAGGATAAGGAAAAAGGAAAAATGAATTTTAGTTATGTCAAACAGTGTATATAAAGTCAACAAAGGCGTCAACAAGCCGATAGAATTCAAAGGTTTGAAAGCACAATATATCTGGTATCTGGGTGGCGGGCTTGTTATTCTTCTTATCGTTTTTGCTATACTCTATATAATTGGTATCAATACTTTTTTCTGCGTCGCCCTGATCGCTGCACTCGGCACCGGCTTATTTATCCAGGTTAACAGGCTTAGTAATAAATACGGGGAACATGGAATGATGAAAAAGATCGCAAGACAAAGCATACCCCATACAATCAAATCATACTCAAGAAAAATTTTCTTTAAAAGATAAGGAATGGAACGTGTGCTGGAAAATATATTGCCTGTGATGGATGTGGAGCATGATCTAATATTATCGAAGCTAGGAGATATTACGATTGCTTTTATTTGCGAGCTACCGGAAATATTTACTTTATCCAACGATGATTATGAAGCCTTTCATCAAACATGGATCAAGGCAATAAAAGTTCTGCCGAAGCAAAGTGTTTTCCACAAACAGGATTGGTTTTTAGATAGTAAGTACAGAGCCGACTTCCTGCATAACAATGATAGTTTCTTATCAAAAAGCAGTGAGCGATTTTTTAACGAAAGGCCACACCTGGATCATCATTGTTATATTTTCCTTACTAAAAAACCATTGGGAAGAAAAGTATCAAGTTCATTTTTTTCAAACCTATTAAGAAAGACCATCGTCCCGCAGGAAACGCTCGATCCTCAGTCAATACAGGATTTCCTGGATAGCGCCGGCCAGTTCAAAAGAATCCTGGAAGACAGTGGCTTTATAAAACTTAAAAGACTTAAAAACGAAGAACTCTCAAGCGACGCAAGAAAAGTTGGAGTGATCGAAAAATATCTCCGGCTTTCGGATAATAAACTTGTGTGTGATATTGGCTTTAAGGATGGGATACAGATTGGCGACAAACATGTACAATTATTTTCATTATCCAATGCTGAAGACCTGCCTTCTATTTGCGGCTCAAGAATTAATTACGATAAGTATTCAACTGACAAGACCAAATTTCCTGTTGGCTTCGCATCCACGCTTGGGCAATTGCTTTCGTGCAATCATATTTATAATCAATACTTGTTCATCGAGGATGCGCAGGCAACAATTAAAAGACTAGAGAGTAAACGTCTCCGTTTACAAAGCTTATCGGCCTATTCGCGGGAAAATTCAATTGGCCGGGATGCGACCAATGATTTTTTAAATGAAGCGATCGGTGAACAACGATTGCCAGTGAAGGCTCACTTCAATGTGATGATATGGACTGAAAATAAAAATGAAGTTAAGGATCTGAAGAACCTGGTTTCTTCGGGACTGGCGCAAATGGATGCGGTCGCAAAGCTGGAAAGTTCAGGCGCTCCGCAAATTTATTGGGCAGGCATTCCCGGCAATGAAGCAGACTTCCCTATGAATGACAGTTTCGACACGTTTGCAGAACAAGCCTGTTGCTTTTTCAATCTTGAAACAAGTTACCGCTCATCTTTAAGTCCCATTGGCATCCGGCTTGGCGATCGCCTCACGGGTAAACCGGTCCACGTGGATATATCAGATGAACCCATGCAGAAAGGTATCTGCACGAATAGAAATAAATTTATTCTTGGTCCATCGGGAAGCGGGAAATCCTTTTTCACCAATCACATGGTCCGATCATATTATGAACAGGGCGCTCATATCGTTCTCGTGGATGTAGGCCATTCCTACAAAGGACTGTGTGAAATGGTGAAGGGATATTATTTCACCTACAGCGAAGTTGATCCAATAAAATTTAATCCATTCTTCAATGGTGAGGGCGACAAACCAGATACAGAGAAGAAAGAAAGTATAAAAACATTGTTGCTTGCTCTCTGGAAAAAAGATAATGAAAGCTTTAACCGAAGCGAATATGTCGCCTTAAGTAATGCACTGCAACTTTATTATGAATACCTGGAAATAAACCCGGCCGTCTTCCCCTGTTTCAATTCATTCTATGAGTTCCTGCAAAGAGATTTTGTCGAAGTATTGAAAAAAGACAGCGTGAAGGAAAAAGATTTTGATGTCACCAATCTTCTTTATGTGCTGCGTCCTTATTATAAAGGCGGTGAATTTGATTACCTGCTGAATGCAACAGAAAATTCAGACCTGTTAAATAAACGATTCATTGTTTTTGAACTGGACAATATCAAAGATCACCCGATACTTTTCCCGGTTGTTACTATTATCATCATGGAAGTTTTTATTTCGAAGATGCGGAAACTAAAAGGCATTCGGAAGATGATCCTGATCGAAGAAGCATGGAAGGCGATCGCAAAAGAAGGGATGGCAGAGTATATTAAGTATTTGTTCAAAACTGTAAGAAAATTTTTCGGGGAGGCGATCGTCGTTACCCAGGAAGTGGAAGATATCATTTCATCGCCGGTGGTAAAACAGGCGATCATTAATAACAGTGACTGCAAGATATTACTGGACCAGTCCAAATATCAAAACAAGTTTGAGCAGGTACAGGAATTACTTGGTTTAACTGAAAAGGAAAAAGCGTTGATACTTTCTATCAACAAATCAAATGATCCTTCCCGAAAGTATAAGGAAGTATTTATTTCTCTCGGTGGAATGGTTTCAAAAGTCTACCGCACAGAAGTTTCACCGGAAGAATACCTGGCATATACTACTGAGGAGTCTGAAAAAACTGCACTGCATAAGCATGCTGCGAAATGGAATGGGGACCTGCAGAAAGGTATTGTGGCAATGGTTGATGAATTAAAATCGAAATTATGAAAGTCGTTGTTTTATTTATTGGTCTGTTGATCGCCTGTAATGGACCTGATAAATCAAATTTTTTCACGGGCACTTATGTGAGATCTTCCGAACATGAATTTGGAAAAGAGTATGATACCATTATTATTTCTGCATTGCATGATGAATTCAAAATTACCAGGAGGTGGAGATATGAAAGAGTGTTGGATGGTGTTTGGCAGGAGCCTCAATATAAAGTTAAAGTTACCATCGCATATTATGATAATAAATTTCAGTTGCTTCATGAAAATGAAACGGGCAACAGATTTTCAATTGACAAAGTTGAAGGCGTGCTTTTTATTGGTCCGATAAAATATATAAAACTAAAATCATGAAGAGACTATTCGTATACTTTGGTTTGGCGTGCAGCATCATTATTTTACCATGCCACTCCTCCTATGGCCAGATCCCTGTTCTTGAAATTATAAAGGAAGGGATAACGAAAGTGATCGTGGCGGTCGACCTGAAGATACAAAGGTTACAAAATGAAACTATATGGCTACAAAATGCGCAGAAGGTTTTGGAAAACAAATTTTCAGAATTGAAGTTGTCAGAGATCAGTGAGTGGGTTGAAAAACAGAGGGCACAATACGCAAGTTATTTCGATGAACTGTGGCAAATAAAGTCAGGACTGACAACTTACCGGCGCGTAAAAGATATAATTGAAAAACAGCTGCAATTAGTGAAGGAATGTAAAGCCGCCTGGGGTTTATTCAAACAAGATAAAAATTTCACGACAGATGAGCTGGAATACATCCAAAAGATCTATAGTGGTCTCATGGATGATAGTATAAAAAATCTTGACCAGCTTTCTCTTGTTGTAAATGCTTTTGTAACACAAATGAGCGATGCTAAAAGAATGGAGATCATCAATGCAGTGGACAATGAACTGGATGAAAAACTTAGCGGGCTCCGGGAGTTCAATAATCAGAACAAGGTTACCAGTCTCCAGCGTGCTGCCGAAAAAGGGAGCATAGAAACTGTGAAGAAATTATACGGGCTGGATTGATGTGACGATTTGGAAATTTGAAAATGTGATAATGAATATGAGGAAGATTGCTATTATTGTTTTGATGGCTGTGGTATGCGCCTCAGCAGATTGCCAAACGCTTGCTGAATGGACGCAGCAGAAAAAAACGCAGATACAATATTTGCTGGACCAGATCGGCGCTAATAAAGTTTCTATTGACTATGTTGAGAAGGGATACGAGATCGCTAAATCAGGGCTGAACACAATCGAAAATATTAAGTCAGGCGACTTTGATCTTCATCGTGACTTCTTTCGTTCACTCGAAATTGTCAACCCATCGATTAAAAATTATACGAGAGTTGCTGACGTTATCGCCTACCAGCTTCGCATTACAAAGCTTATAAATGCTACAACGAAGGAACTCAAAGAAAGCGGAGCATTCAGTATAGAAGAACTTGATCATTGCAAAAAGGTATTTGAAAACTTACTGGAGAAATGCCTGGAGAACGTGGATGAACTCTATTTAATCCTAACGTCGGGTGAATTGCAGATGAGTGAAATTGAAAGGATAAAACGGATCGATCAGCTTTATGCTGACATAGAGGAAAAGTATTCTTTCTGCCGGTCTTATAGTGACGAATGCCGTGTCCTTGCGGTGCAGCGACTAAACTTAATTTACGAAATCAAAGTTGGTAAAAAATTAAATGGTGTTCAATGAAAAAGTGGGTATTGATAATTTTAATTCCAATTATTGGATCAAAGTCTTTTGGTCAATCGCAGGAAATACAACAGCTGCTTCTTAACTGGGAAAAGCTATCACAATTAAAGGTATTGCTGGATGATATGTACACTGGCTACACCATCATCTACAAAGGTTACTCAACCATCCGTGATATTTCTGAAAATAATTTTTCACTTCATAAAAGTTTCCTGGACGGCCTGATGGAGATAAGCCCTGCTGTAAAGAAATATAAAAAGGTCGCAGATATTATTAGTTACCAGCTACGCATCATAAAGATATCTAAAGCGGCGTACGCTAAATTTAAGGAAGATAAAAATTTCACTGTTGATGAAATCAAAAATATAGAAAATGTATATGGTCGCCTGCTGAATGAAGGTCTGAAATGTCTTGATGAACTAATGATGGTGATTACCGCTGGTGAATTAAGGATGAGTGATGACGAAAGATTGCAAGCAATTGATAAAATCTACTCAAAGTTAGTTGACCAATTTAGTTTTTTGAAGGAGCTGAATAACAGCACTGCAATTTTGTCTGTACAGCGGGAGAAAGAGCAACAGGATATTGATATGTCCCGGAAGATGAATGGTATCAGGGAGTAAGAAAATTAAAAAGTGTGTATGAAATTGTGTGTGAAGATCGCGACGTTGAGTGTCGTTGTTTTATTGATCCCTTATTTGAGTTTTGCACAAACTGGTTTTGCGGGGCAAATACGAAGTCTCCAGGATGTGCTTGAGCAACTCTATGATGATATGATGCCTTTGTGCAGCCGGCTGATCGGTGTTGGTCGAGGGATCGCGGGATTTGCTGCTACCTGGTATATCGCTTCAAGGGTTTGGCGGCATATTGCCAATGCGGAGCCTATTGATTTTTATCCTTTGTTCCGGCCTTTTGTGATCGGCTTTGCAGTACTCATCTTTCCTTCTGTTATTGCTATGATCAATGGCATCATGAAACCAACTGTCACAGGAACAAGAGCCATGGTAACAGATTCGGACGCTGCGATCGCGCAACTGCTGAAGATGAAGGAAGAAGCGATTAAGAAAACTGCTTACTGGCAGATGTATGTCGGATCAACAGGGTCGGGCGACCGGGATAAATGGTATAAATATAATTATGGAGAGGATAGCGAAGGATGGCTGGAGAGTATTGGCAATGATATCAAGTTTGCTTCTGCAAAATTCTCCTACAATTTTCGCAACTCCATCAAGCAATGGATGAGTGAAGTCCTAAAAATTTTATTTGAAGCAGCGGCGCTTTGTATAAATACCATTCGAACTTTTTATCTTATTGTGCTTGCCATTTTAGGTCCACTTGTTTTTGGTCTCGCCGTTTTCGATGGGTTTCAGCATACACTCACCGTTTGGCTGGCGCGTTACCTTAATATTTTTCTCTGGCTTCCTGTCGCAAATATTTTCGGCGGCATCATGGGAAAGATACAAAGCAATATGCTGACCGTAGATCTTCAACAGATCGCTACGAACGGGGATACATTCTTTAGCACGACAGATACCGCCTATTTGATCTTTATGATCATTGGGATCGTTGGTTATTTCACTGTCCCTTCTGTTGCGAATTATATTGTCCATGCCGGTGGCGGCAATACTTTATTATATAAGGTCACCAGTATGATGAGCACCAGCAGCCGCACCGTGATCCAGGGTGGCGCATCTATGACAAGAGATGTTCTTGGCGATGGATACAATAAAGTGGCGAGCAGCATCCCGAACTATGGCACATCCGGTGGCTATTTCAATGACAAAAATAATTCCGGCAATTACATGGAAAATAAAATCAAAGGTTGATCATGTTCAGTAAAACAACAAAGATAGACACGGCTTTCCGGCACATTAAGTTGTTCTCGATCGTGCTTGTCCTCGGGTGTATTTCGATCGCCGCTTATGCACTCTATACAAGTAACAAGTTAGTCTCCGCATCACAGCAACGAATTTTCATTTTAGCAAACGGGAAGGTGCTCGAGGCTTTTGCGGCAGAACGAAAAGATAATATAAAGGTTGAAGCAAGTGATCATGTGAAAATGTTCCATCACTATTTCTTTACACTTGATCCGGATGATAAAGTGATACAAGCTAATTTAACGAGGGCATTGTATATGGCCGATGCTTCGGCCAAGCAAATTTACGACAATTTAAAAGAGAACAGCTATTATACAAATATAATTTCAGGCAATGTGAGCCAGGAAGTGCAGGCTGACAGTATCACTATCAATACAAATGTATATCCCTATTATTTCCGTTACAAAGGCCAGGAGAAAATCATTCGGCCAACTTCGATCGTAACAAGAAGTTTAATAACGGAAGGTTATTTAAGAAATGTTTCGCGCTCGGATAATAATTCACATGGGTTTTTGATCGAGCGTTGGAAAACGTTGGAAAATAAAGATATCAAAACTGAAAATCGTTGAGATGATGCTATTGAGAAAAAAAAGAGCTGATGAAAATTTGTTGAAGGATAAAGTTGCGTCTAAGCTGGCGCAGTTGTTACTGAAGACCCAAGTTAAATTTTCGAAGTTCATGAGTGCGTGTGTAAGTAAAGTTTCGTCAAAAGGATTGCGGCTCTTACTGTTTGTTTTCTGCCTG
This sequence comes from Chitinophagaceae bacterium, assembly GCA_044867875.1. Lineage (GTDB taxonomy): Bacteria > Bacteroidota > Bacteroidia > Chitinophagales > Chitinophagaceae > VBAS01. Next base: position 5,667 of record JBIOVR010000198.1, on the reverse strand, counting down.
CTTGGCGGAGGGTGTAGTATTTATCTTATTACAGGTTCGATCTTCAAGGATAAGACAGGTGCATTTAAAATTGAAAAGATCAATGTCCCTAAAGTTTATGATGGTGGAAAAAATTTGCGAGGTGAACAAGTTGTTGACGAAGAAATCTATAAAGCGATTGAAAAGTTTGAAAGATATATGGACAGTTTGGGTGAGAATGCGATGGGGCTTCAATTGCGTGACAGTATTTTAAAGTTAAGACCCGGGTTAATGGACAGTTTCGAGTTGTTAAAAAAAATTTATAAATCTCAAAATTAATTATGAAAAAAGTGCAGCGGTCGCAGGCCTACCTGCGAAAAAGAAAAATGATGATGGTATTACCATTGCTTGTAGTTCCCTTTATTACAATGGCATTCTGGTCACTGGGCGGCGGAAATGTTGCAAGTGGTGAAACAACTCAAACGCAGGGTTTGAATTTACATTTACCAAACCCGAAATTAAATTATGAGTTTGCGGACAAGTTGAGTTTTTATGACAAGGCTGATAAAGATTCCATGAAACTGGCGGAACAGATCCGCAATGATCCTTATTACCTGCACAATGATAGCATGCAGGATGTTTATTTAAAACAAATCACGTTAGACCCTACGGAGAAATTTAAGTTGCCCAATTTGAAGATCTCTCCTGATAACAAAATTACAACCGAAGACCAGGTTATGAAAAAACTGGCTGAATTAAACAAGGTTATTAATCAACCCGAAGATATTTCAAAGGATGATGTATCGCATGAGCGTGAAAATACAAATCTTGACTTTGGAAATGATGTTGACAAGTTGGAAGCAATGATGCAATCATTAAATAAAAGCAACGGTGATGATCCCGAAATTAAGCAACTGGACAGGACGCTTGAAAAGATATTAGATATACAACATCCTGAAAGAGTAAAGGGACGTATCAAAGAAGGCGTACCTGAAGTTGTCGTTTTTCCAGTTGCAAAATCTAAGTTAGACAAAGTTAGTTTACTGGATACAGCTAAGAATGACACTGGTATGGAAGCCGGGTTTTTCGGATCGAATGAAGACTTAACATCGATCGCAGATAACAATGCTATTGAAGCTGTCGTACATGAAAATCAAAGTTTGGTAAATGGTGCAGTTGTAAAGCTGCGTTTAGTGAATGATGTATATGTCAGTGGTTCTTTAATCCCTAAAGGAAATTTTGTTTTTGGTCTTGCTTTGCTTAATCGTGAGCGATTGGAAATTGACATTAATTCCATCCGTTGTAGCGGGTCTCTTTATCCTGTTGATCTCACAGTGTATGACCTGGATGGTCTTCCCGGCATTTATATACCTGGTGCAATTACCCGTGATGTGGCGAAACAATCTGCGGACAACAGTTTGCAATTGATGCAGCTTTCTACAATTGATCCTTCTTTGAAAGCACAGGCTGCAAACGCGGGAATTGGCGCCGCCAAAGATCTGCTGAGTAAAAAAGTAAAGTTGACGAAGGTGTTTGTCAAAGCTGGCTATAAAGTGTTATTGAAATAATTTTTAAACTTTTAAACCTAAGTTATGAAACGAATTGTGTGGTTGGTTTGTAGTTGCTGCTTATTCATTTTGGGGTTTGGTCAACCCTCCTCCTTATCCATTTCCAAAAATAAAACGACCAGTTTAATTTTTCCATTTGCTATAAAACACGTGGACAGGGGAACAAAAGATGTTTTGGTGCAAACAATAAAGGAAGCTGATAATATTTTACTGGTGAAAGCTGCCACTGAAAATTTTGCAGAGACCAATTTGAGCGTGGTGACAGATGATGGAAGTATGTATTCGTTCCTGGTAAATTTTGACGTTAAACCCCTTGTCTGGGTCTATCATTTGTCTACCACCAAAGATGAATCATTGGAAACTTATGCCAAAGGTATTTTAGATAACCCGCAGGTGATGCGTGGCGTTGGTGACCATAGTTATGATATGAAGATCAGCATCGATGGAATTTATATAAGAGAGAATGTGATTTATTACCAGCTAACATTAAGAAACAACAGTCCTATTGATTATGATATCGATCTTCTTCGATTTTATATCCGCGATAAGCGGAAAGGTAAAAGAACCGCAGTACAGGAAAATGAAGTTATTCCGTTATACATAGCGGGGAACACACGACAAGTTAAGGGTCTCAGCAAAGATAAAATTGTTGTGGCCCTGGAGAAATTCACCATCCCTGATGCTAAAATTCTTGCGATCCAACTGATGGAGAAGAATGGAGGCCGGCATTTGCAGATGCGTGTAGGAAACAATAAAATTATCAAAGCCATACCACTACCTGACCTGCGATGAAAGATGAGCATGTGATATCCGATGAATTGCTGGAAGCAGCGCAGGCAGCTTTTCAACGTGGTGAAAACTGGATCGCTTACAATAGAAGTTCATACTTCCTGGATAAAGAGGATGTATACTTTTTCAAATCTAGTGATGAAGCTTATGAATTTTCTTCTGATAATATAAGTGACTACGATAATTTCCAGGTCTTACATGCGAGATCGATCGATGAACTATTGAAACAAATGCCTTACGGCGAAAATTTAATTAAATTTAAAAACCTGTCAATTATGAATGAACAAAATTTTGAGTATTTGAAAGATAATATCAAATACATGGGCTTTGGTGAAAAGCAACACGATGTACTGCAACAACACCTCTCTGAAGGGAAGTTAGATTTTAAAATGGCCTTCACATCTGAAGTGAATAAGAAACCATTCGAGGCCGTACTCCAATTCAGAAAGTCCGATAACTCAGATATGTACTTCCTGAATAGTTACCATGCATCACTGGAAAGACGCAATGGCGAAAAGATGGAACAAACGTTTTACCTCAACAAAGGAAAAGGAGTAACCGCCAAAGAAGCGTTCAATTTATTGGAGGGGCGTTCGGTATTCAAAGAACTCAGCAATAAAGCAGGTGAACCATACAAAGCGTGGATGCAACTCGATTTTGAAAAGAAAGATAAAAATAACAATCACGAGGTGAAGCAATTTCATGAAAATTACGGGTATGATCTGAAAGCTGCTGTAGGAAAATTTCCGGTTGCAGAATTGGATGGAGGTGAAAAAGAAAAGTCATTAATGCAATCACTTCAGAAAGGGAATTTACAATCGGTAAATGTCGGGTTGAATGGAGAATCACAAAAAATGTTTATCGAAGCTAATCCTCAATATAAAACAGTGAATCTCTATGACGGGAAGATGCAAAGGTTGGGACAGGAACAACGTGTTGAGCTATCGGGAAAGAAGGATGTGAAGGAGTCTAAAGATGTAAAGGAGGATAATAAGCTTGAGGTGAAAAATAAGAAATCTGTATCGCAGAAGGCCGGCGAAGAGACGGGAGGTGTAAAAAAAAAGGGGTCGCGAAAAAAGGGAATGTCGATGTGAAGAAAGATGATTGAATAATTTTTTTAGTATGACAATCGAGGTGGTTACTAAAGAGGATTTGCAGGAATTGCGTTTGCAGTTATTAAATGATATCCGGCATTTGATCAGCCCGCGTGAATCGAAACTGGTAAAGCCATGGCTTAAGAATGCTGAAGTAAAAAAATTGTTGAGCATTTCTTCTAATACGATACAACGATTGCGTGTTTCCGGCAAACTCCGCTCAACGAAAGTGGGCGGAGTTCATTATTACAAATATGAGGATATTGAAAAATTATTGAATAGTGAATATGACTGAGGTTCATTGTTGGAGGTGTTAGTATGTTGAAAGTGATTCATTATAATGTATGAGCGAGGGTCCATGGTTCCCAGTGTGATGATATAGAAAAAAGTGATGATACGTAGGATATGGGCGAAGTGAAAGAAATAACGAATTTTTTTTCTGCTATTAAAGAAGATCCGCGTATTGGCGCAACGCATATCAGTTTATATATGGCGTTGTTCCAGTTTTATAATTTGAACCGTTTGAGTAACCCAATCGCAATCACCCGGACGTCGGTTATGGAAGTGGCAAAGATCCGGGGGCTGGCGACTTATCATAAGTGTATGAAAGATCTGGTTGAGTGTGAGTATATAGAATATCAGCCATCGTTTGATCCGAGGGTTAGCAGCAAGGTTTATTTGTTGAACTTGTAATATTTTTAGTAACGGCACACAAGTATCGCACGGCAGTCCTAAGACAAAACTATCTGCACGTAATCTATTCTATTGTTTGATGACATTATGCCCTATCAGCCACTCCAATCTTTTTTCCTGTAACTTTTCAAACATCTTCTCTGTCTCCTGATCCTGGTACGTTTGAGCCCATGAAACATAACGATAAAATTCTTTACTCCCCGGTGCATGACCGCTTATCTTAGGCACCAACAGAGCCGACATTCTGTTCTTGTTATAGTTTAAATTCGGAGCATGCTCATAAATATTTACATGTGTTAGGTCTTTCTGATCTGAATGCTTTTTTTGCAGCTAAGACATCACCGGGTCCATGGGCTCAAGATGGACCCGGTCTGAATAACAAGTTATCAATGGGAAAGAATTTTTACGCAGGCCATGGTACTATAGGGAGGTAATAATGTTTATTTAGGAAATTCTGGAACAGTCAGATTACCGAATAGGTTCAACAATGAAACTCCGCTAGGTCCTACATTAGTAATAACTTGATGAAAACTTAATTTCTAATCCTCATGGCTACTTTATTAGGTAGTCTCAGTATATTTAAGCGTTCATCCAAAACAACATTCGGTATTCTAAAGAGTTTTTGATCAATGACTAATTCTTTGGAATATAATAATGTCATTGTATTTGTCATTATTCCATTTGTGGTCATTACTATTTGAATCGGCAACGACTTCGCCAGTTGCAAGTATTCAGCCCAACCATCATATTCATGTTTTAAAAAAAGCACAGGATCAACCTTCAAAATACTGGTATCATAATAATAATCATAAGTACCAGCTTTCCATTTTACTCTGACTACATGACATTTATGATCATTAACAGTGACTGAAGTATCAAGCTCCTTCACAATAGGTTTATTTCCGGTTAATTGAAATTCAAGATCAATGGAGGCATCTGTTACATAACATATATCAGATAATTCTCCTTCCTGCATACTGTAAATCTTATTAGAATCACCCAGATAAATGGACCAGGATTTTGGATTGGTGTTCCGCATAACACAATAATTCTCTTGCCTATATGAAACAGTAATTGTATCTGCAAAAGTTCCTTCTCTTTTCAATCTAGTTATTAGCTGTTCTTGGGTAATACCGGTCTTTTCAAGTTTTTTTGAAATTTCAATCTTAGAGGTGTATGTTAAATAGCCTTGAAAGAGCTGACCATAGGAGCTTTTCGAACTTAAAAAGAGAATTAGTATTAAAAAAAATTTCATTTCGAGTAACGGATATAATTCTTTATCATTTTGTGATCATTCTACATAAAAATCATAGCTCATAATTAAAAAAGAATTGAGATATCCTTTTTTAACTTTTAAGTTTATAAAATATTTATCATAGTTTTTTTCTTTAGCTGCAGCGTGAATTTGATTTGAGAAAACTAAATTATTAATAGATCTTTTTTTTGTCAAGAAATCAAAATCAATAGTATTATGCGTGCCTGAGCTCGATACAATTATCTTGTAGATTTTACACCTGATTTCCTGAGTATCCTCCTGTTTAATTTTTTTTTCATTTAAATAATCA
>JBIOVR010000197.1:0-8429 GCA_044867875.1 Chitinophagaceae bacterium | reverse complement strand
TGGTGAACAGCAGTCATTCCACCCAGTATTGACCAATCACCGATTGTAACGTGACCTGCCACTTGGGTATTATTGCTCATAATACAGTTGTTGCCAACAATACAGTCATGTGCGAAATGGCAATACGCCATAATAAGACAGTTACGGCCTATCACCGTTTTTTCCCTGTCAACAGTTCCACGGTTAATGGTAACAAATTCACGGATAGTAGTATTATCACCAATGATCACCTGTGAATATTCACCCTGAACTTTAGATCTTGCGGAATAGCAGCAATAACAGCTCCCGGAAAGATGCGGCAATTCTTTCCGATTCTTGCCCCTTCCATTATTGTAACATTTGACCCGATCCAAGTACCATCACCAATCTCAACATCTTGGTGAATAACGGTGAAGGGATCAACCTTCACATTGGTTGCCAAACGGGCATTTGGGTGAATATATGTATGGGGATGAATCATTTAATAAAAGTCTCCCCCGATCTATTCGGGGGAGGCCCGGCAAAGTTAATCGTTAAAGCCAAACAGAGAATTTTTTTTAAAACCCCTTCATTTTAAGGTAGAATTATCGTCTTGCTTGATCTATGTTAAGACAATTAGCCATTTGTGTTGTAAATTTGCAGACTAATGCATAATCCTCCGGATATATTATCACTGGCTTATCGTCAATCTGTTTTACAGGATCAGTTCGTAATGCTCCAGGAAAAAGTAAGGTTAATACCCGGTTCTGTTCAGTATACTATTAACAGGTATCACAATACTGGAAACTGGAATATGGAAGATATGGGTATGCTCGTTTATCATTACGAAAAAAGCAAACCGAAGGAAAATTATCTTGAGTTGAAGTTTTGTGTGTCTGGTAATGTGTATTGCCGTCAGAAAGATATTGAGTGCAATATGTGCAAGTATAGTGCGTCAAGATCCTGTGTGGAAAGAGTAGAGAGTGTTGACGTGATGAGTTTTCGTTTTTCGCCGGCGCATATTTCACAATTTGTGACACGTAAAGGGAATGAGATATTGAGTGATGATGTTTTGAAATTTAAACATGTGTCTTCTTTTACTAAAATATTGCCGCTTTGTGGTAAAACAAGAATGGTATTGGAAGGATTGTTGAATCATACATACACCGATAGCCTGGAAAACATTTACATCAATGCACAAACCCAAATGCTATTGCTTTATAGCCTTGATTGCATGCTGGGTGAAAAAGAGATTGATGTGATCAATTGCAAGTTTTTGGCCAATGAAGCAGACCGTGAAAAAATAACAAAGTCAAGAGAGATCCTGATCCAGCATATTGGTGAGCCAATCACTATCAAAGAACTTAGCCGTAAAGTAGCGATCAATGAATGTTACCTGAAAAAAGGATTCAAAGAAATGTTTGGAACGACCATCTTTGATTTTTACCAAAGCCAAAGAATGGAACATGCTAAATATTTATTGTACGAAAAAGGATTAAGTGTAACAGAGGTTTCTTTACTGCTTGGTTATTCTTCTATCTCGCATTTCTCCACTGCATTTAAAAAGCACACAGGTTTGAAGCCTTGTGAATTATTATTGAGAGCCTAAAATTAAAATGAAGGTATTCGCTTTCATACTATCTGCTTACTTACTTTTTCTTTTTGCAATTCCCTGCTGCACGTTCGACAATTGTCCTGAAGATAAAATTGCTCAAGAGACAAATCATGAAAAAGGTGACGGTGATTGCGGCAGTTGTTCACCATTTTTTACTTGTACTGGTTGTTCTGGTTTTACTGTTTCATTTGATAATAATTGTGTTGAAATAGTTCCTGCTTTTACTTCGCAACAATATGCAGGATTTATTCTTTCTTCAATTCCTGATGTTCATTATGATTTCTGGCAGCCGCCTAAACTTGTTTGATAAACCAAGTCAAAGTCAACAAGTTTTTTAAATAATCATTTACCTATGCAACGATTTTTTTTAGTTGCGGTGATCTTGGTTACAGGATTTACTGCATCTGCTCAACATACATTCAAAGCAAAAATTATAAATAAAGAAACTGGTGAGGGTGTCGCTAAAGCATCAGTTACTTTAGAAGAATTAAAAAGAACGACAGCCGCTGATTCCGCAGGTATTATCTTAATAAAAGATATTCCCACGGGTAAGTATACGATCAAGATCACTTCAGTTGGATACTTGGAAAAGGAAGTTAAATACGACTTTCCACCAGCCCAGGATGTAACAATCGAAATGGAGATAGCGGAAGAAGAGGAAGAAGAAGTGGTGATCCAATCAACACGAAGCACAAGAACAATCCGTGATATTCCAACAAGAGTTGAATTTGTGGCAGGTGAAGAGCTGGATGAAAAAGCAAATATGAAATCCGGTGATATAAGAATGGTATTGAATGAAAGCACTGGTATTACTACACAACAAACTTCTGCAACATCTGCTAATGCTTCAATTCGAATCCAGGGATTAGATGGACGATATACGCAAATATTAAAAGATGGGTTGCCTTTATACGCAGGATTTAGTGGTGGACTTGGATTATTACAAACGCCACCGCTCGACCTGAAACAATTTGAAGTGATCAAAGGATCATCTTCTACTTTATATGGAGGTGGGGCTATTGCAGGATTGGTAAATCTTATATCAAAAGCACCTAAAGAAGAAAGAGAGTTAAACTTTCATATTGATGTAACAAGTGCAGGGGGATTAAACACAAGTGGCTTTTATGGAGAAAAGCTTAAGAACATAGGAGTAACAGTGTTTGCATCACGCAACAGTAATTCAGCCTATGATCCATCAGATGTTGGTTTAACTGCTATCCCTGAATTTGAACGCTACACTTTTAATCCCAAGTTTTTCTTTTATATAAAAGAGAAAACCCAATTGATGATCGGTGGAAATATTACAACTGAAAAAAGAACCGGTGGCGATATAGAATTTATTAAAGGGAATAAACCTTCTGGTTATACTGAAACAAATAATACTGACCGTTACAGCTCGCAGCTTTTGCTGGATCATCATTTTAATGAAAAAAGCCAGTTCACTTTAAAAAATAGCATTAATCGTTTTCACAGAGTAATAGATGTGACTAGTTATGCATTTAGCGGAACACAAACCGGCACATTTAGCGAAGCCACTTATTCTTATCACGGTGATAGATCCGAATGGAATGGGGGTATTAATTTTGTAACCGATCAATTTGAAGAGATACAATTGACAGCAACGCCGTCGAGAAACTATGAACAAATAACGACAGGATTGTTTGTTCAAAACAATCTTAAGCTGAGTGATAAATTCAGTATGGAAGCAGGTTTGAGAGGTGATTATGTAAAGGATTATGGGTTTGCAGTTCTACCACGACTTTCAATGTTGTTTAAGTTTTCATCAAAACTTTCTTCCCGCATTGGTGGAGGCATGGGCTACAAAACACCCACGATCTTTACAGAAGAAAGCGAAAGATTATTATACAAGAATGTACTTCCGATAGATCCTGATGAAAATGAAATGGAAAAAAGCTATGGAGTGAATGCGGATATTAATTATCGTACAAAATTTGCGGATGATAAAATTAGCTTTAGTATCAATCATCTCTTCTTTTATACACGAATTCACGACCCGTTGATCTTAGAATCTTTGGTGGGAACAGGAGTACCAATCTATAAATTTAAAAATGTGGCTGGTCATTTTGATAGCAGGGGAATTGAAACAAATGTAAAATTGGGATATGGTGATTTTAAATTATTTGTTGGCTATACTTATACCAAAGCTTATTTGCATGAAGGAAACACAAAGACTGAGAATTTTCTAACACCACAACACCGCTTGAACAATGTCTTACTTTATGAGGTGGAAGAAAAATGGAAAATAGGATTAGAAGCTTATTATTTCAGCAAACAACAATTGAGTGACGGAGCAACTGGCAAGGACTATTGGATAACCGGTTTAATGGCAGAAAAACTCTGGAAAAAATTTTCATTGTACATCAACTTCGAAAACTTTACTGATACAAGACAAACACGATTTGATACCATTTATACCGGTACAATTGATAATCCGCAGTTCAGAGATATTTATGCACCGCTTGATGGATTTGTAATGAATGGCGGAATAAAATTGAGGCTTTAGAATGTTTTTTTCAGATCGGGGTTTGTAAGAATAATATAATCGCCTTTATAACTGAATTTTCCCCAATCAGGATTACTGAATGACTCATCGCTGAAACTGGCAATATTCAAAATTTTCAATTTCTTATTTCTCATTTGTAACTGGGCCGCTGTGCCCAGTTTTTCTTCTGTATGAAAACCTCCGACACAATGAAATACTTTTTTGTGTTTATCCTTTTTTAAGAAACTATAAATGCTATAACCCATACCCGCATCCCATAAATTCTGGCTATAATAAACTCTTGGATTATCACCGCCCGGTCCACCTTTCATTATTTCTACAAATTTTTCACGATAGCGACCAGTGAGTGTATCATAAGGAAGTGGTGGTAAAAATTTCTTTGCATCTTTTGATAAACTATCAAGTGACTTCATTCCGCGGCGGCTGACAAGGTTTACATAACGACGTGGTGGATTCGCAGCAATCACCGGAATTTTATTTTGTTTCGCATACTCTATCATTGGCCGGTAATCTTTGTAATTGCTCCATAACCTTATATCTCTTGAAAACCGGGCTTCATCAATAGTTCCTCCTAGATATTCATTTAATACAAGCTGGCCATCCGTCTCTAACATTTCCATGCTTAAAACAACTTTATCAGCATATTGAGCATGCAATGCTCTGAAAATTTTATTTTCTAAATAATGACCAGCGCTGTCGTTATGCTCTTCCCCAAAAAATAAAACATCTGCATTGGCCATATCTGTTACGATCTTGTCTATCGTTATTATCTGTTTTGAACGTGTATCATAAATTTTATAATGATCACCCAGGCTATCCTGTGCTGAAACCGATAAAGAAATAAAAGTTATGATGACAAGGATCAATTTCATGTAAACATTTGTTTGTGTGAATGTAAAATTTGTTTTCCACTTTGCGTAAACCGAATTTCTTTTTCCGTAAGTAGTCGTGACCCCGATAACAGACTTTTGCCGCAAAGCATAAATCATGAATCGACTGTTCCTAATCCCTTGCCTTGGAATTCTTTCAATACAGATCTCTGCTCAAAATAGTTCAACAAATTCTGCTATAAATTTTCAGCCAAATATCCTTGTAAATACATCTTCCATAAGTGCCATTGCATTAAAAGGCGTCATACGCACCAGTGATGGTAAACCCGCCGCATTTGTGAATGTTCAATTGAAGGAAACAAAACAGGGAACTATGACCAACGAGTTCGGCGAATACTATTTCTATAATGTTCCTGAAGGCAGATACAATCTGATTGTTTCTTTTGTCGGTTTAAAAACAATTCAATCTGAAATTGAAATAAAGAAGGGGGAAGTTGCTAGCTACGATTTTGTGCTTATTGAGAATAAAAATGAGCTGGAAGAGATAATTGTAAAAGCCACTTATACGATCAATGAAAGATCATCATCCATTGGGAAAATGAATATAAAACCGATGGATCTTCCACAAGCGATAGCAATTATCGGTAAAGATGTTTTGGAACGTCAACAGGTTTTACATATTAGTGATGCATTGCAAAATGTGAACGGTGTTTACCTGATGGGTACAACGGGAGGTTTCCAGGAAGAAATAGCCGCGAGAGGATTCTCATTCAATAGTTCCAACACATTTAAAAACGGCATCCGATATAATAATGCAGTGATGCCGGAAATGAGCAGTGTAGAAAAGCTCGAGTTCCTGAAGGGTGGTAGTGCGATCTTATTTGGAAATGTGGCTGCCGGCGGCGTTATGAATATTGTTACCAAAAAACCAAGGTTTGAGCATGGCGGTGAAATTTCTTTCCGTACAGGTAGCTATGATTTTTATAAACCAGCAGTTGATATTTATGGAAGCCTGAATAAAAAACAAACAGCAGCATTTAGTATTAACACTACTTACGAAAAAGCAGGAAGTTTCACGGATATGGTGAATTCAGAACGTTTTTATATTAATCCGTCTTTTCTTATAAAGCTGTCTTCAAGAACTGAGTTACTTATAGAAACTGATTATTTAACGGACAATCGTACACCTGACTTTGGAACAGGAGCTATTAATTATACTGTTGCAGACGTACCACGCAATACATTTCTCGGAGTGAATTGGGGTTATAATAATGTATCACAAGCAACGGCCAATGCGACAATTACTCATCATTTCGGCAATAACTGGCAATTACGAACTGTTGCAGGCTATCAGAATTATAAAAATGATCTGTTTGCGGCAGCACGACCAAATAACAATAGTTATTTTATTCAACCAAACGGAACATGGATAAGAGGACTTCAGAAAACTAAGTCTGCGGAGGACTATTATTTATTACAGGCTGATCTGACAGGTAAGTTCTCAACGGGTTCCGTTGAACATTCTATATTGTTCGGTGCAGATGCTGATAAATACGAAACGAAATCTTATACATTTAATACTACAGCCTATAACAATGGTCTTTCTAATGCATCTATAAGAAACAAGAACATTTATGACACAATTAATGTGTTTGATCCATACGTAACATCATTTACAAAAAGATATGACATTCCATATCTTGCTCCGAATTTATTAACAACAAGTCCTATAAAAAGATTTGGTGTTTATGTGCAGGATCTTATCAGTCTTACATCAAAAATAAAAATGCTGGCGGGTGTACGTTACAGTATTCAGCAAAATCAGCAAGCAACAGTTGATACATTAGCTAAAGGCACGAGGGGTTATGTAAAAGCTTATACAAGCGAAGCGTTTAGTCCAAGATTGGGATTGGTTTATCAGCCAACCAAAACAGTTTCAATATTTGCAAGCTATACAAACAACTTCAGTCCTAACACAGGAGTAGATACTTCAAATAATCCACTAAAGCCATCGATCATTGACCAGTATGAATTGGGAACAAAAACAGATCTGTTTAATAAAGTTCTTTCTGTTAACGTAACAGGTTATATAATTGTGAACAGCGATTTTTCATTAGCTGTTATAAATCCTCCGGCTTATGTACCTGCAGCAAGAGAGTTGGTTGGTGAGGTTACAAGTAAAGGAGTTGAGGTGGATATTGCAACAAAATCTATTCACGGTTTTTCATTTATTGCAGGATATAGTTATAATGATACACGTTACACCAAATCAAATAATGCAAATAGTTCTGTAAAAGAAGGTGACAAGTTTCGCTACAATCCATCACATACGGCCAATGCAAGTTTGTATTATGTTTTTTCAAATGATAATCCTTTAAAAGGATTTAGCCTGGGGGCTGGCGCATTTTATGTAGGAGATCGGGTAGCTGGAAGAAACGCAACAGCAACCAACCCGACTTATAAATTAATGCCGTTGCCTGATTATACGTTGATCGATCTTACGGCAGGTTATAGCTCTGATAAATATGCAGTGAGATTCAAATTATCAAACATATTTAATAAACTAAGCTATAATGTACATGATGATAATAGTGTGAACCCAATTGCGCCAAGACAATTTGCCGCAACATTCGCATATAAGTTATAATCCCTGATATAAGACGTTAGTCTGATTAGAAACCATCAAGATGGATCCTGGTCGTTGTGCCGGGATTTTTATTTGCAGTATAAAATGCATTTCGGCGTGGAATATATTTCATTACTCATGACTTTGCTCAATTCATTTCATGATTCATCATCTAAGCGCTGTCATTTATTTGTAAAAGAAAATTTCATCATTGTTTCATGACATTCTTGTGATAAAAAAGATTTCTTCCGGAAGAATCTTTGTGCCCGAATTACGAATCACATGAAACACTTTTTGTCGGTACTGCTTATTTCGATATCTCTCCCGGTTTTTTCACAAAGCGATACATTATTCTCAAAAACATTAACTGAGTTAGTGGTGACTGCCACAAGAACTGAAAGAAAACTTAGCAATGTTGCTGTTCCTGTTCAGATCATTTCAAGAAAAGCAATTACACAAAGTGGTTCAGTAAGATTAAATGATATTCTTTCTGAACAAACAGGTTTATATATAACAAGTGGCGGCGCTACTACTTCAGCCGGCGGTGGTGTTTTTGGAAATGGTATCCAGATACAAGGTCTTTCTCCTGATTATACATTGATATTACTGGACGGCGAGCCTATCATTGGCAGGCAGGGTGGTGTTATTGATCTTTCAAGATTAACTGTTGGTAATATTAAAAAGATCGAGATCGTAAAAGGACCCTCTTCAAGTTTATATGGAAGCGAAGCGATGGGAGGTGTAGTCAATATTATTACTGAACAAGCCCAGTTAAATAGATTGGACGCCTCTTTTCGTTACGGAAGATTTAATTTAACCGATGCGAACCTGAGTGCTGCAATAAAAAAGCAAAAATGGGGGTTACAATTATTTGGC
>JBIOVR010000196.1:0-4385 GCA_044867875.1 Chitinophagaceae bacterium | reverse complement strand
ATCAAATATAAAGGCTGAAAATATTTCCATACTCACACATAAAGCAGCAGCAGAAAGATGGAGATTGAAAGGCTATAATGCTGTGAGTAATTATAAACAGGTACCTAAAAATGATAAAACGATCCACGAATCAATTGTTGCTGCCAAAGCAATATTCTGGACCAGTTTTTCACAATATGAATTTTATGGAAAATATGCTAAGCCAGATGTAAAACATCTATGCGCCGGAGGAGAAACAGCAGAATTATTAAAACTAGCAGGAGCAGAGCCAGTAATATTTCCCACAATTAAAGCATTTGAACAATGGAGAAGATATTCTATCCCGTCACCCAGCGTCGCTTAAGAGCCGATGCACATATAAGAGAGCTCACTGCTTCCGTAAAACTTTCTCACAAAAGTTTTATTCAACCATTGTTTGTCGATGAAACAATTACTGAACCAAGAGCAGTTAATGGATTAACAGACGTAGAAGTAGATACTTCATCAAGTATATTAAATACAATTGAACAAAGTATAAAAACCGGAGCAACTAAATTTTTGCTTTTTCCGGTTCCTGGAAATAAGAAGGAAAATGGTTTTGATTTTTCTTTTGCATCATCCGTTATTAGATCGATCAAAGAAAATTTTGGTAACGATGTTTGGATCGCCTCTGATCTATGTTTGTGCAGTTATACAACACACGGACATTGCGGTATTTTAAATGAGGATCATTCAAAATTGGTGAATCATAAAACAGTTGATGTATTAAGCAAATATGCGACGCAACTTGCTGTAGCAGGAGCTGATTGCATTGCACCCAGTGATATGACAGATGGACGTATTTCCGCTATCCGTACTTCACTTGATGCATTGAATTATGATACCGTGGGTATAATGAGTTATTCTGCAAAGTTCAGCTCACAATTTTACGGACCATTCAGAGACGCATGTCATTCTGCCCCGAATACAAATGGTTTAAAGAATCGTAAGACATACCAGTTATCTCCATTAAATATGAATGATGCAATTGCAAGCAGTCTTCGTGATGAAAAAGAGGGAGCCGATATTTTAATGGTAAAACCTGCTGCACTGTATACCGATGTGATCGCAAGACTAAAGCAGCAAACATTAAAACCTATTGCTGCCTATCATGTAAGCGGTGAATATGCAGCTATAGAAGCATTGGCTGAAAAAAGCTTAGTGAATCGTGAAGCTGCACATTTGGAAGTATGGACAGCATTAACAAGGGCCGGTGCCGATATTATTATTTCTTATGCAGCGAAGAATGCTAAACAGTGGATCGATAAAATGGAATATTAAAATAAGCTGAATGGATAGTAACGAGTACATACAGAAAAATTCTTCCGAGCTTGATAAAAAAAATCAGCTTTATCCTGTTTTTTTAAAATTGGATCAGTTGGAACTATTGTTAGTCGGTGGAGGTAATGTAGGATTAGAAAAGCTGCATTCATTATTAGCCAATTCTCCCTCAGCAAAGGTTTCAATTGTGGCTCCTGAAGTAAAAGATGAAATAAAAAAACTTGTTTTGAGACATCCTTCCTGCAAAATTATTCAACGGGAATTTCAACAGGAAGATCTAAATAATAAAGATCTTATTATTCTTGCTACAGATAACCGCCAACTTCATGAAGAAATAAAAGCCAAGGCCACTGAAAAAGGAATTTTAGTAAATGTTGCGGACACTCCTGATCTCTGTGATTTTTATCTTGGCAGCATTGTACAAAAAGGAAATTTGAAAATTGCCATTTCAACTAATGGCAAATCTCCAACAGCCGCTAAACGGATAAAAGAAGTATTGCATGAAGCTTTACCTGGTGAGTTGGATGCGGTGATCGAGAATTTACATAAAGTAAGAAGCAAACTCAATGGCAATTTTGAATACAAAGTAAAAAAACTGAATAAACTTACCGAAGTCCTGATAGAAAAAGATAATGGTAACGCCAAAAGGTGGAGAAAGATTGCGACTTACTCATTAATTGCATTTGGCCTGATGCTCATCGGGCATTTTATTTTTTCTTATATACCATTTCAAACTATGACAGATGAAACAGTTAAATGGTACCAAACACTTGATAAAAATTTTCACTGGATGGTGTTGGCTGGCTTTCTTGCACAAATGGTTGATGGCGCCACAAGCATGGGTTATGGCGTTACGAGCTCTATTATATTGCAAACAGCGAATGTTAGTCCTGCAGCAATAAGTGCGGGTATACATTCAGCGGAAATGTTTACAACGGCTGCATCAGGTTATAGTCATTACAAATTTGGAAATGTAAACAAGAAACTTTTTAAAGCATTGGTTATACCTGGAGTAATTGGTGCAATATTGGGAGCATTGTTACTTGTTAAATTCAATGATAATCATCTTAGGTATTTGCGACCGGCAATGGCTGTTTATACATTGCTGTTAGGAATAAAAATATTTGCCAACGCTTTCATGCCTAATATTAAAAAGAAATTCAAACGATACAGCTGGTTGGCAGGCGCCGGTGGATTTCTCGATTCATTCGGTGGTGGAGGGTGGGGTCCGATCGTTACATCTACATTAATTACAAAAGGAAGAACGCCCAAATATGTGATAGGTTCAGTAAGTCTTACAGAGTTTTTTGTAACACTGGCTAGTGCATTTACATTTTTTACTTTGATCGGGGTACAGAATTGGCAGGTAATACTTGCTTTAGTTATTGGTGGTGTTATTGCCGCCCCAATTGCTGCAAGACTTGCAGGCAAACTTCCCAAGAAAGCATCATTTATTTTATTAGGAACTGTAGTAGTGATCTGGAGTATAAAAATCCTTGCTGGTTTATTTTAACTAATGACTGTTAACCAGCAAAAATATTTTATAAAAAAATAGTCTACCAATTTGGTAGGATAATAATCACACCTTATGTTTGCAAAATAGATAGTACAAAATTTTTATTTATGCATTATGTATTTATCAAATTTCAACGATGTTGCCTGCGTGAAGTTTTTTTAATAACCCAAATCTCAATCTAAATTTTTTTATCTAAATAGTCTACTATTTTGATAGACTTATAATCAAAACCAAATTCATGAAACGGATCATTTTACTTTTAGGAGGATTAATACCAGTACTGGCTTTCTCACAGTTTAAAGGCAGAGTTATTAACGAAAGAAATGAAGGCGTTCCTTTTGCCAGCGTATCGGTAAAGAATAGTACGATAGGAGTTAATACTGATTCTGTTGGTTATTTTTCTTTTGCTGCTCCTGACAAGTTTCCTTTTACATTAGTGGTTACATCAGTTGGATTCCGTAAAAACGAACTGGTGATCAGGGATAATGAAAAGAACAATGTATTAATTGTTCTTGATGCACTATTCCAGGTAGATACGGTTGTTATTACCTCTCGCCGCCGCCGTGAGGTGTTGCAGGATGTTCCTATTCCTATTTCGGTAATAGGAGGCAAGCAGATCGAAGATGCAGGAGCTTTTAATGTGAACCGTGTGAAAGAGTTTGTCCCAACTGTGCAGCTTTATTCTTCTAATCCCCGCAACACAGGGATTAATATCAGGGGCCTGGGTTCACCATTCGGCCTTACAAATGATGGTATCGACCCGGGAGTAGGTTTCTATGTAGATGGTGTTTACTATGCACGTCCAGCTGCAGCAACTCTTGATTTCATAGATGTAGAACGTGTTGAAGTATTGCGTGGCCCACAGGGAACTCTATTCGGTAAAAACACAACATCAGGTGCTATTAATATAACAACACGTAAACCGGGCTTTAAGCCGGCTGCCAATTTTGAAGTGAGTTATGGTAACTATGGATACATTCAGGCTAAAGCTTCTGTTACAGGTGCTTTAAGCAAAAAATTCGCTGCACGCCTTTCATTCTCCGGCACACAGCGAGACGGAGTGATTGAGAATGTACGTACAGGAAAATATACAAATGACATTAACAATCTTGGCTTTCGTGGCCAGTTATTATACAAACCATCAGAGAATACTTCCATTACATTGTCCGTGGATGATTCCCGCCAGCGTCCTGATGGATATGCACAGGTTGTTGCAGGTGTGGTACAGACAAAGCGGGCAGCGTACCGTCAATTCAATGCAATAATTGCTGACCTTAATTACAAACTACCCAGTAATAATGCATTTGACAGAGTAATTGATCATGATACCCCCTGGAATTCAGGCAATGACTTGGGTGGTTCATCGCTTAATATTGATATAAAATTAGGCCCGGGTACATTAACGTCCACCACAGCATGGCGTTACTGGAAATGGGATCCCTCTAATGACAGGGACTTTACAGGCTTACAATCTTTAGCAAAATCGAATAATTATTCCAAGCAGGATCAATTATCACAAGAGGTTCGTTATGCAGGCGAATTCAATTCACGTTTAAGTGGCGTTGTTGGT
>JBIOVR010000195.1:0-8136 GCA_044867875.1 Chitinophagaceae bacterium | reverse complement strand
CCGGTATCGGCACTGATAATATAGATATCGCTATTAATGAATTGGACGCATTAGTTAATATTGATCTAACGACAAGGGAGATCAAGCCAACTCTTACGTCTTTAAATCTCATTCGCATCGGAACTTCGGGTGCATTGCAACCGGAGATCCCTGTTGATAATTTTATAGCTTCCACTCATGGTCTCGGTATTGATAACCTTTTGAACTTTTACCGACTCGAACAGAACGACGAAGAAAGACAATTGCTTCATTCTTTTGTGACAAGCACACAAATGCATAGCCAAATAGGTTACCCATATATTGCCGGCGCCAGCGGCTCCCTTATTAAACATTTTGTAAAAGATTTTTACCAGGGAATTACTGTTACCTGCCCGGGATTTTATGGTCCACAAGGAAGGGTGCTGCGACTTGGCATCAGCAACCCGGACCTGATCAACCGGCTTACTCAATTTCGTTTTGGTCAGCACAGGATCACTAACTTTGAAATGGAAACATCGGCTATTTATGGGCTGAGCAAGCTGCTTGGACACAACTGTCTTTCGCTAAATGCCGTTATTGCAAATAGAGTAAGAAAGGAGTTTTCAAAGGACGGCAAAGCTGCAGTTGAAGCCCTGATCATTAAAGTATTACAAATTGTTTCTCAAAATGTATAAGAAATAAAAATGAAGACAGATTTTTTTAAATACCAGGGAACCGGAAATGATTTTGTTATTATAGACAATCGTAATGGTCATAACCTGGTTCTTAGCCCGGAAATGATAAAAGACCTTTGCGATCGCCGTTTTGGAATTGGCGCCGATGGACTGATGTTATTGAATGAAAAGCCAGGTTACGATTTTGAAATGGTTTACTACAATGCTGATGGCCGTGAAGGCACCATGTGTGGAAACGGAGGACGTTGTCTTATAAAATTTGCCGAAAGCGTAGGTATACAAAAAGAACTTTATAAGTTCATTGCAACAGACGGCGAACACGAAGCAAGGATCGACACAAATGGAATTGTTTATTTAAAAATGAATGATGTCGATCTTATCGTCAACCATCATAGTGATTTTTTGGTTGATACAGGCTCGCCTCACTACGTAAAATTGACTCCGCACCTTGCCGAATATGATGTTGTTAAAAAAGGCCGGGAGATCCGCTATAGCCGTGAATTTGAAAAAGAAGGTATCAATGTAAATTTTGTTGAACAACTTGATGAACCTGATAAGATTTTTGTAAGAACATATGAACGCGGAGTTGAAAATGAAACACTCAGTTGCGGAACCGGTGTTACGGCTGCAGCCCTCGTTTGTTATCATAATGAAAATGGTTTTAATGAAGTAGAAGTAAAAACGCTTGGCGGTAGGCTGAATGTGGAATTTGATCGGATAGATGATGGCAAGTTCAGAAACATCTGGCTTTGCGGAGCCGCTGAAAGAGTATTTAACGGAAGTATAGAAATTTAATCTCCTTCCTTCATCTTCACTATAATTTTTTCTTAATGCATCGTTTTAATCTTCGTGTGTATGGCATTCTTGTAAATGATAAGAAACAAATACTAGTTGCTGACGAATATATACGAGGCGGCTTGTACACTAAATTCCCGGGTGGTGGATTAGAATTTGGTGAAGGAACAAGAGATTGTTTAAAAAGAGAATTGAAAGAAGAATTAGGTATTGAAGCAGAGATCGGAGATCACATTTATACAACGGATTATTTTCAAATGTCTGCGTTCAGACCAGATGACCAAATAATTTCTATCTATTATTTTGCAAAGCAATTAGAAGAATTGAAAGTACCATTACGCATCAAGCCATTTGATTTTGATGACAAGCAAATGGAGATATATAATAATACCGGCGAAGCAGAATCTTTTCGACTAATAGAATGGAATGACTTTTCCGATGAGATCGTAACACTTCCGATTGATAAGATCGTTGCAAGAATGATCAAAAAATAATTCAACCTGCCGTTGGAATATTTGGAAATGCATCTTGCTCCTGCCCCATCGCTGACCTCTTCATTTTTTTTGCCACATCATATCCAACATATTTCTCGATCCTTTTTTCGGCAACCATGATCACCGGTGTAAGAATGATCGCCATGCTTGCTTTATATAAATAGTTCACGACCCCAATAGCGAGTATTTGCTGCCATGAAAAAATTCCACCAAATGCTATAAACAAAACTATATAGCTGTCTATTAGTTGTGATACCAATGTAGAACCTGTTGCCCTCAACCAAATTCTTTTTTCACCTGTTACTCTTTTTATTTTATGAAACACATATGAATCGACCAACTGGCTTACAAGAAATGCGACAAGACTGCCGACAATAATTCTCATTCCCTGTCCAAATATTCCATTAAAAGCATCCTGCATGTTTGGTATATTATTTCTTTCAATTCCGCTTGTGATCCAAAAATCTGCTGCAGGCACATGTATAGCAGCGTAAAACATCAAGAAAGCATAAGAAATAAGAGCAATTGCTGTAAAGGAAATTCGCCGCACAGCTTTTGGTCCATAATATTCATTTACAATATCCGTCATTACAAACTCAAGAGGCCACAGCATTACACCACATGTTAGCGTTACTGTCACTGATTCTCCAAAAAGAGTAAATGGCGTTGGTGTAAAGCCAAATAGCTTCTCCAATGAAAAAAGTTTTGTTCCGATCGTTTCAGCAATGAGTGCATTGCAACAGAAGAAAGCGATAATACCGAGGAAAAGCTTGGTTGGTTTATCTTTTAGAATGTTATTTATCATGCTTCGTAATTATGAATATTCATCAGCAAGAGAAAGATCACCTGGAAAAATAAAAATAAAACATTAATAACAATAAGCCATCCAGGTATGATGGAAAGCTTTTTTTTATTGCTAAAAAATAAGATAAGATAACATAGATTGGTTACAGGATTAAAAAGAATTGCAAACACAAAGCCGATAATAATGATATAGGAAGAAAGATCAACATCACCAATGAAGTTTTTTATTTGTAAGATGAAAGCAGGGATAAAAAGCAGGTTGCAAATGAAAGCCAGTTTTGACAAAAATAAAAGCCAACGCATCACGGATTTTTCGTGTAAAATAGCATTATTTTGTCAGCCATAACAACACCCGCTTATATATGAAGAGTTCATGGTTTAAGAAACTGATCCCTCATGGAGTAGCAGTTTTGATCTTTCTTGTTGTTGCATTTGTTTATTGCAAGCCAGTGCTGGAAGGAAAAGTAGTTGCACAACATGATATCACGCATTGGAAAGGTTCTATTCAGCAATCGGTTGAATATGCAAAAACACATAATGGTGTTTATCCACTTTGGACAAACAGTATGTTTAGTGGTATGCCTACTTTTCAAATTGGAGCCCCCAACAATAATAAAATTCCCTGGATAGCTCACCAGATATTTTCACTTGGTCTACCCAAACCAGTAAATTTCTTTTTTCTTGCATGTATTTGTTTTTATTTTTTATGCGTCACTCTTAGTGTAAGATCAATTTTTGGAATTCTTGGTGCATTGGCATTTGCATACGCCACTTATAATCCGATCATCACAGCAGTGGGTCATGACACGAAAATGTTATCGATCGCTTATATGCCTGCACTACTTGCTTCTGTTATTTTGATCTATGAGAAAAAATATTGGCTGGGTGCAGGTCTCACAGCTTTATTCACTGCTGTATTGATCATACAAAACCATCCGCAGATAGATTATTATCTTTTTCTTGCCCTTGGGATCATGACCATTTTTTATGCAGTACGTTGGGTAAAAAATAAAGAATGGCGGCATTTCGGACTGGCAGTTTCTTTTACAGCTATTGCAGCTATAACAGGTGTGCTTACAAATGCCGTAAGTATTTTTTCAACTTATGAATATCAGAAAGAAACTATACGAGGTGGTGGCAGAACGCTAGTTGATTCAACTATAAAAAATGATGATGCTTCAGATGGCCTTACGAAAGATTATGCATTAAGTTATAGTATGCAGATCACTGAACCATTGATCATGATGGTTCCTCGTATGTATGGTGGCGCAAGCTATAAAATGGAACTAAAAGAAGAAGATTCAAAAGCACTGGAAAATTTAAGGAGTTTTCCTAATGAGGCTCAACAGCAGGTTTCCCAATACTTAAGCTATTATTGGGGCGGTATGACTAAACCCGGCGAGGTTGGAGTTTCTGGGCCGACTTATGTAGGAGCTATCATTTGTATTTTAGCGATACTCGGTATGTTTATACTTGATGGAAAGCACAAATGGTGGATATTGACAGCAGTTGGTCTTACAATCATGATGTCATGGGGTAGTTATTTTGAAGCATTGAATGGATTTTTATATAATCATCTTCCGCTTTATAATAAATTCAGGGCTCCTTCAATGATCATGGTTGTTCCACAGTTACTCCTTCCATTGTTGGCAGTTTTGGGTTTAAGTAAGATCGCTGATACTGCAGATAAAAAAACACTTTTACCTCAATTTAAAAAAGGGCTGATCGCTATTGCTGTCACTTTTGCTTTATTGTTCATAATATACTTTATGTCTGATTTTATGAGCGGATCGGATAATGAGCTTATGAAACGACTAAAAAGTGGCGGAGAGGGAGCACAACAATGGTTACAAATTTTCACCAGTTTCTTTGAAGGATTACGAGAAGATCGCAAATCATTGATGATGGGTGACATCCTCAGATCGCTTGGCTTTGGCTTTGTCGCGTTGTTGTTGATTTTCCTGGCAATAAGAAAAACAATAAGCAATTTAGTTTTGGGGATCGGATTACTAATTTTTGTTTTAATAGATAGCTTCACGATAGATGTCAAATATCTAAACTACGAAAGCTATAAAGACAATCAGGAAAATGAAGTATCGTTTGTAAAGACAAAATCAGATAACGAAATATTGGCAGACAAATCGCAATTCCGGGTTTTCAATGTAGCAGGTGATGCATTTTCTGAAAACATCACTTCCTATTACTACAATTCCGTTGGCGGTTATCATCCCGCAAAAATTGCTATTTACCAGGAATTGATCGAGCATAAGCTTTCAGCACAGCAGCCTAATATGCATATCCTTAATATGCTCAACACAAAGTATTTTATTCAAAAAGACCGGAGTAATCAAACACAGGCTTATCAAAAAAATGATAGCGCCTTAGGTAATTGCTGGCTTATAAAAAATATTCAATATGTAAAAGATGCAAATGCGGAGATGAATTCCTTAGGCAATTTCAATCCTGCTGATACAGCCGTTGTCCAGGATGTTTTTAAGTCATCCGTTCCATTTGAACCGGTTGCTGACAGCACTGCTAGTATTGCATTGGTGAAAAATGACAATGACGTAATTAATTATACATTTAATGCGACAAGTAATCAATTTGCTGTCTTTAGTGAAGTATATTATAAAAACGGGTGGAAAGCTTACATTGATGGGAAAGAAACGCCTATTGTAAAAGTGAATTATGTTTTGCGTGGCCTTGCTATACCTGCAGGCAAACACGATATCAAATTTGAATTCAAACCGCAAGGTTATTACAAAGGGAAAAGTATCACTTCCATTTTTTCAATTGTATTATTGGTTGTATTTGCCGCGGGAATTTTTATGGAATGGCGAAGCAGGAAGGAAACAGCTCTTGCGAATCGGGTTTGATGCGTGAATATTTTATGATTATTTTGCTGCCATGAATGAACCAGCGGTCAGTGTTATTCTTCCGGCCTATAATTGTGAAAAATATATTGCCCAGGCAATTGAAAGTGTATTACAGCAAACATTCACTGATCTTGAACTCATTATCATTAATGATGGATGTACTGATAAAACAGAATCAGTAATTCTTTCCTTTACTGACCCGAGAATTATTTATTTAAAAAATGAGATCAATAGAGGATTGATCTTTACACTGAACAAGGCCATTGACATTACCCGTGGAAAATATATTGCACGCATGGATGCGGATGATATTAGCATACCTATACGGCTTCAAATGCAAAAAGATTTTTTAGATCAACATTCTGAAACTGGATTGGTAGCAAGCACAGTGGAGTTTATTGACAACAATAATCGCCCTGGCGAGTATTGGGAACTTGATAAAAAAACTTTGACCTCGTCGCTTATCAAGCAGGTTATGGCGAAAGAAAGTTGTATAGCACATCCATCAGTCATGGGCAGGTCGGAAATATTTCAAAAATACAGGTATAAAGACTATCAAAAGAATATTGAAGATTTTGATCTATGGCTTCGTTTGTTGAATGATGGAATTATAATTTCAAAAATAGAAACACCGTTACTTCTTTACCGGTTACATGAGCACTCTGTTACAAAGGCAGATCAAAAGACAAAAAATGTTTTTTTTAAAGTTGCTAAATGTAAGTATAAATTCATGGTCCGTGAGATTGGGAAAATGAATGTTTCTTTTTTTCTCTTAAAAGTGTTTTTATACATGATACTTGATGTATTCAAAGGAATTGGTAAAGCAATAAAAAAGACGGTAGTGGGTAGAAAATGATCCGGAAATTTTCGAAGTCATTATTTAATTGCAAAGCGTTTTAAGCTATTTTTGAATTAAATTCATATCCGGACTAATGGCCATCACGAAATACAACTTTATTATTCTTAAAAATCACATCGAAAACTTTTTATTATCTCCTTTTATTATAATAGGCCGTCTGATCGCTTCTTTCATTAAAAACAAATCAGAATATTCAACCTATTATTTTTTCCCTTTTTTTCACATAGGCGGTGCAGAGAAAGTCCATTATTTGATTGCACAAGCAACGGCTACGAAAAACAGCATCATCTATTTTACTCGTAAATCAAAAGGCAACCATTTTATTGATGAGTTCAAAAAAGCAGGTTGTGTAATTAAAGATATTTCCGGGTATACCGACAACAAATGGATATTTCCTGTAAATCTTGTTTTTCGTGGAATCGTCAGCCATCAAATAAACAGGCAGAAACAAAAACCAATTGTTTTTAACGGGCAGTGCAACTTTGGATATAAGATTTCTCCCTGGATCAAGCATGAAATTCCACAGATCGATCTGATTCATGCATTAAATACTTTTTCCAAAATCAGGATACCATTCCTTAGATTCTACAAAAAATCTATTACTGTCAGCCGGGAAATAATTGATAAACATCGGGAGTTATATCTTACTTATAAAATGCCTGTTCATATTAGCAATGATCTTTCATTTATACCTTTTGGGATACATATGCCCCGGCGAAAAGAAAAAATTTTCGCAGGTGACCAACTGAGCATTCTATATGTCGGTCGCGGCTCTCCCGAAAAAAGAATTCACTTGATAGCCAGGATTGCAAAAAAAATAAGAGAAAGCAACAATCGTATTTCCTTTTCATTTGCAGGAGATGTACAGAAGTTTATACCTGATGATCTGCATTCCTATTGCCGGTTTCTTGGAGTTATCGATGAAGAAAAAGAATTACAGAAAGTATATGAAGAACATGATATATTAATGGTTACGTCTTCTACAGAAAGCGGGCCGCTAGTTATTATTGAAGCAATGATCAAAGGACTAGTTATTATTTCTACGCCAGTTGGAATCGTGCCGGATCATATCTTGAATGAAAAAAATGGGTTTTTATTCTCTGATCTTACTAATGAAGATAAAATAGTTAAGGAAGGCATTCATTTTATTGATACTTTAAATGGTGACAATGAGTTTTTAAAAACTATTTCAAAGAACAATATTGAATATGCATTTCAAACTTTCGGAATAGATAAGTTTAATGAAAATTATCGTAAGTTATTTCAAAATTGCAGGACAAGTCAATGAAAAACAAGAACATATTGATTGTTACTTATTATTGGCCACCAAGTGGTGGTTCCGCAGTTCAGCGATGGCTTTCATTTGCTAATAAATTATCTGAAAAAAGTTTTAAGGTCCATGTCCTCACCGTCGACGAAGCGTATGCCACCTACCAATTGAGAGATGAAAGCCTGAAACAACAAATTAATCCAAATATCCGGGTACATACCACTAAGACAAAAGAGCCATTTAAATTTTATACTTTATTATTTGGAAAGAATAGTATTCCCAAGCCTGCTTTCTCTAATGAGACGGCTCCTTCTCTTTTGAAAAAAATCTCAAGATTTATCAGGGGTAATTTTTTTATCCCTGATCCAAGAAAAGGATGGAAAAG
>JBIOVR010000194.1:0-8818 GCA_044867875.1 Chitinophagaceae bacterium | reverse complement strand
TGATTCCTTTTCCACGAGGATCCCATACACGTATGCAGTAATCCATACTTGCCTTTACCATTGGAAATATTTTGCGCAACCATTCATGATCGCCGCTGATACGCCATTCACGATAAATTTTCATTATGCCACCTAACTGACCATCTG
This sequence comes from Chitinophagaceae bacterium, assembly GCA_044867875.1. GTDB lineage: Bacteria > Bacteroidota > Bacteroidia > Chitinophagales > Chitinophagaceae > VBAS01. The sequence goes on along the minus strand of JBIOVR010000194.1, from coordinate 8,671 downwards.
CAGCCGAATGAAAACTATGAGTAGCTGTTTCGATCGGAAGTGTTGCTCTGAAATTCTGATGACCTTCTTCATTTTGACTTTCACAAAACTCAGTATTACGAAGACTTCTTTCCAGTGCAGGGAATAAATGCGCAATAGCTTGTGTATAATTCCAAACATGTGTACAAGAACCATGACAACATCCCCCACTATCACCACAACCTTCAAAACTCCAGAGTCTCCCGTCATATTGACGCATGACCGTGGGAGATTTTAATATTGTAAGATTTGCTGCCACAGCCTCAATTACTTCAGCCGGCAAAGTGCTTGCATAAAAAGCTTCTTTGAATAAATTGCTTTTTTTCCTAAGATCATTATACTGTTGCGACCAATAATTATTCAGCTCATTTATGTTTTTGAAAAAACTACTGTACCATGGTTTATAAAATTTCTCATGGAAATCCTTATCATACTTATCAAGTGAAATATCTGAAGGAGAATTGCAACAACCACTTGCAAAATCACAATTTTCTTTTCGTATACCTTTTTCTCCATAAGAATATTCTGAATCAGGTGTATACCACGCCATCATGAGGCGGATCGTTTTTTCTTTTCCTGCAGCCAATTTAAAAGGAACATATAAGGATGCACCAGGAGCATTAGCCTCGACAGGTGGAACGGATCTTACTTCAGCATTTTTAACTGCATTCCATGCCATCGTGATCGGATCCCACCAACCTCCGCGAAACCAACAATGATTAACAACAGTATTATCATCATCTGTAAAAAAAGCCATATCAGTACGAAGAGGTTTTTCTTTTGTTCCTTCCTCAGTTAATACAAATCCATTTTTAGTCGATGAAACACTATTTTTTCCGTTATTAATACTTACAAAATTTTTACTGTTAAAAGAAAATATTGCATCAATAGATGCAGTGCTGGTGTTAACAAAGTGATATTCGAGTGCTGCAACAGGCAAGCTGGAATTATTACCATCACCTGGAATGAAGGGACTCCAACCCGTCACTTTTATTTTTAATGGGAGATCATTATCGGATATATCAAGATGGGCGAAAGGAAACCTTGAAAGAAATGATGCATTGCGAAAACGAGGCAATCCAGTGGTGGCGCCACTAGCTCCATTACCTGCATCACGCTGCCCAAATTTTTTCCAATCCGGTACGGGTCCTTCAAGTATTTTGGCTCCGTTTGTTTTTCCTTTTACAACAATAGCGGCAAAAATTGTTGGTTCATTAAAAATATCAGGCCTGTTCTTTATAGAAACATGTGATAAAGCTCCTGTTCCTTCCATACAGATCATTCCGGCGCCAATACCGCCCATTGGAAATGCAATACGATTCAGAAATTCATTTGTGTATTCACCATTATATTTTCTTTTAGCTGCGATGGGCTCACTTGCATTGATGGATTTTGCAGGATCTTCTCCTGTCTCTGCATTTATGATGCCTCCAGGAAATAATGCGGCAGCAGTTCCGGTTACACCAATTTGTTTTAGAAATGATCGGCGTCCTGATCTATTTTTCATATTGCAAATTTGTATTGTACTATAAAAAAGAAATGAAGAGAAAAATTATTTCCAGTCTCTTATCCAATCTTTAATACCAAGATAAACCTGGTTTGCAACTTTTGTTCTGAACTTTGGATCGAGTATCATTTTCTCATCTTCTTTATTACTAAGAAAAGCGATTTCAACCAGGCAGCTTGGATAATCTGTTGGTTGTATTGGTTGAAAATTAAAGCTGCCTACATTCCCAAACTCTTCAAGATTTTTTATCTCCAATAATCTTTTTAAAATGCTTTGTGAAAATGAACGGAACCCAATATGCTTATAATAAGTTGAAACGCCTTTTACATAGTCACGTCCAGACGAGTTTAAATGAAAAGAAATAAAAAGATCCGTGTTATTTTGCTGCGCCCATAATACACGATCTTTATTATCAATAGTAGTGTCTGTTTCCCTTACCATTAATACTTTTATTTTTTGCTTCTTTAAGATCTTCTGAAGCTCTTTGGCAAAGAGAATGGTATAATTTTTTTCAAGAATACCCAAGTTGGTGCCGCTAGCTCCAAGATTAGTTCCTCCATGCCCGGCATCTATAGCGATCGTCATCTTGCTAATGCCCGCAGGTAATCTCCTTATTTTTAATAGCAGCGAATTTCCATTATAACCGATACTATATCCATAATGCTGTTGCTTCACTAACTCAATTGTAACTTGCAACACATCACTTTCTGTCTGTTCATACCAAACATTCTTTACTGCTTTTGCAGATGACAGTTGTGTTATCCAGTTGATATTGCTTTGTACATTATACAATTCAATTTTTATCCTCGAAGGGTTTATTTCCATCCAGCTTTTATAAGGAACTCTTCCGCTGAGTGAAAAACTTACCGAATCAATCCGATAGCTATCGGAATCATCTCCGCCTTTCACCCGCCAGCTTTCACATAAAACAGTTGATAAAACAGTATCATGGAAAGGTTCAGTATAAAATTTTTCAATGAACCCGTAATGTTGCGATGAAAATTGGACCTTATATAAATTCTTTACGGTATCGATAACTTTCATCACTATAGACGTATCGATATAGCCCATTTTGGCACTACCTAACCTGTCTTCACCGCTGCTGTAAGCAAGCTGTGGCAGTTTACCCTTAGTAATTATATAAGACGGAATGGAGTCTTGCGCAAAGAATGAAGGCTCTTGTAAAAAGAAAAACAAGAAGATCACACAAATAATTCTCTTTAAAATCATGATTGAAGATAACAGAATTTATTTTTTAAAATGCATTCTTCCAGGAAGCTTCCTTGTTTAACTACTGTCTTCTTTTCTTATCTTTCTCCTTAAAATTAACCTTCCCAGATCCCAATCAAAATGCTTGAAATAAAAAAAGCAGGAATAGATGATATACCGTTGATACGGGAGCTTACGTTTCGGGTTTGGCCGCAAACTTATGCGTCCATCCTTTCGCAGAAACAAATTGATTATATGCTTGAAATGATGTACAGCGAATCCTCATTAAAAAAACAAATGACCGAAGATGGTTGCCAGTTTATTATTGTTTATGAAAATGGAAACCCTGTTGGCTTTGCTTCGTATAGTGAAGAAGAAACACAGAGATGGAAACTAAACAAGATCTATGTTCTCCAAAATCAGCAAGGAAAAGGGACCGGCAAGTATATGATCAATTACATTATTGAAGAATTAAAAAAGCTAAATGCAAATTCACTTTACTTACAAGTGAATCGCTATAATAATGCAAAAAATTTTTATGAAAAACTTGGATTCGCCGAAATAGATTTTATAAACCTTGATATTGGCAATGGTTATTTTATGAATGACTATGTGATGGAAAAAAAGTTGTGAGTGATGAGCCGTGAGTTGTGGGTAAGGTGTTCTGCAAAATTCTGTATTCACCATTGACCACTCACCATTCACTAATTACATTTCAAATACTTTCTCGGGTTGACAGGTTCTTCCTGTTGATACATTAGTATCTCAAGCAGCTCTCCTGGTTTGTATGTTCCAATTACATCTCCTGCTTTTATCCTGACACCTTGTCTCACTTTTGGCACCAATATACCTGCATACCAGAAAAAATAATTTTTGTATTGTATTACAAGATCATACCTCATATCCTCTGTTCTTGCCACAATAATTACTGCACCATCGTGAACTGCCTGAACTAAAGTGTCAGTTTTACTTGTGATCATCACCCCATATTCAGATGATTTTTGATAATCCTTGTCACTGGCTCTTATCACTTTGGGTACACCACTTTTAAGGGGACAAGTTAACTGGAGGCTATCCTGGGCAAATACAAATGAAACTGCAAACGAAAATAATAAAAGAAAGGTGGTTCGTTTTAAATCCATACTTATTAGTTTTTTTGAAAGCTAAGTTTCTTTATCATTTCATCACTCAATGGTTCTGAATAAACGCCAAAGGCATTTACCAATACACCTTTCTTACCAGACTTGGATTCTATTGCATACACTACCGCTTCATCACCGGGATCACTGTTACCTTCGAAACGATGAAATTCTGTTATTTCAAAATCTTTGGGATTGAAATTTTGCCCCTGACACTCAAGACGACTTCCTTTAAGATTAAAATCCAAAGTATATCCTCTTTGTTTTAATTCGTTCACAGCTTGTGACACTGTATCATACGCTGGCATGCTATTAATTTTTTACTGTTTTATTTTATTCTTTTTTCTCTTCCGTAGGTTTGCACTCAAGAAATTCCCGTGAATCCATGGGTTCTTCATCTTTAAACATTCTGAATTCCATCTCTTTTCCAATAGTATAAAGTCCTAATACCTGCCCTGCTTTTATTTGCTGGTTCACATTTACCAATGCTTTCGAAATACCATAGTACCAGAAATACCATTCTTTATAATATATCACTATTTCAAAACGGCCATCTTCGGTAGGGTTAATGCTCAGCACTTTTGCATCAATACAGCTACGGATCGCCGTGTCGGTTTTGCTTATCATGATCACTTTCTTATCCGGCGGATCCCAGGTAAATGCCTCCTTTGGTTCACGTCCCATTCCATTTTCAAAAGGGCATAAAAGCTTTTTATCGAACTTTAGCTCACTCTTGCCTGTACTTTTTTGTCCAAAAACTGAACCGATAATTAATATCAGCCCGATAAGCAGTAAAATTTTCTGTTTCATGATTAATTCTGGTTATTAAGGTTACAGACGTCAAGTCAATCGTCTTCGTTGGCCACTAGTTTAATTATTCACAAATTACCTCAATTAGGGCGAAACAAATTACAGATTTGCAGCATATAATTATAATTTTTTTACTCCGCCAACCATCCTGGAAAGGCTATTAAAATTAGTCAATACGGAAAGTCTAAATTATTACATGTGTTTCTTTCACGGCGCCCATCACAAAAACACTTTGTACATTCCCAATATTCTCCATTTCAGACAGACGATTCACATGAAAATTATAATATGCATCCATGTCTTCCACCACGATCTTTAGCATAAAATCAAACTGTCCGGAAATACTATAGCATTCCAGGACTTCACTCATTTCCCTGATCGCTTTTACAAATCGTGATCCGGCCGTTTTGTTGTGCTGCATTAGTGAAACATACACGATCACCATCAAGCGTTTATTAAGTTTTGCCGGATCAACAAGCGTTGCATATTGCTTGATCACCCCTGTTTCTTCCATCCACTTGATACGTTCATAGACGGGTGTTGTACTCAAATTCACTTTGTCAGAAATTTCCTTTACAGTAATTCTTGCGTTAAGCTGTAATAGTTTCAGGATCGCAATATCTTTTTCATCGAGTGAAACATGAGTAGTAGATTCCTCTTTTTTGATTGCTTTAGCCATACTAAAAAAGGTGTTTATTCTACAAGAAACGAATTTTTAGGCGTTTTATTCCAAATTTTTATAAGAAGTCAGCCGTTTTACCTATTTCTCTACCTTTGATTCCAGTTCATTCTTTGTGTGGTTGGTTCTCGTGTATTTGCCTGATGAGAAACCTGAAGACACGAAGAAAAAAATTAATTTTTTTTAACTCATAACTCTTAATTAAAAACCATGTCAACAACAATTTCAAACATCGACTTTAAGCTGGCCAATAAAGTGAAAGACATTTCACTTGCCGAATGGGGAAGAAAAGAAATTCGTCTTGCCGAAGCTGAAATGCCAGGTCTGATGGCGATCCGTAAAGAATACGGTGCGAAACAACCTCTTAAAGGTGCTCGTATTGCCGGTTGTCTTCACATGACCATTCAAACCGCAGTGCTGATCGAGACATTGATCGAATTAGGTGCTGAAGTAAAATGGAGCTCCTGCAATATATTCTCAACACAGGATCATGCTGCTGCTGCTATTGCTGCTGCAGGTATCGGTGTATTTGCTTGGAAAGGACAAACTTTGGAGGAAGCTGATTGGTGCATTGAGCAAACTCTTTTCTTTGGCGGCGCTGATCGTCCATTAAACATGATCCTTGATGATGGTGGCGATCTTACCAACATAGTTTTGGATAAATATCCTGAATTGATCCAGCATCTGAAAGGTATCAGTGAAGAAACAACTACAGGTGTCCATCGTCTTTATGAAAGAGTGCAAAAAGGTACATTACCTGTTCCTGCTATAAACGTGAATGATTCTGTCACAAAGAGCAAGTTTGATAACAAATACGGTTGTAAAGAAAGTTTGGTGGATGCCATTCGTCGTGCAACTGATGTGATGATGGCAGGTAAAGTGGCTGTTGTTGGTGGTTATGGTGATGTTGGCAAAGGTTCTGCCGCTTCATTGAAAGGTGCAGGTTGCCGTGTAATTGTTACTGAGATCGATCCTATTTGTGCCCTGCAAGCTGCAATGGATGGTTTTGAAGTAAAGAAAATGGCTGACGCTGTAAAAGAAGCTGATATAGTGGTTACTGCTTCAGGCTGCCGCGATCTTATCACTGAAAAACATTTTCGCAGCATGAAGGATAAAGCGATCGTTTGCAATATTGGTCACTTTGATATTGAGATCGACGTAGCATGGTTGAATAATAATTTTGGTCATACAAAAGATACTGTAAAACCACAGGTAGATGTTTATACTGTTGATGGAAAAGACATCATTCTTCTTGCAGAAGGTCGTTTGGTGAATCTTGGTTGTGCTACTGGTCACCCAAGTTTTGTAATGAGTAATTCATTCTCTAACCAAACATTGGCGCAAATAGAACTTTGGAACAATCATAAAAATTATGAGAACAAAGTGTATGTTCTTCCAAAACATTTGGATGAGAAAGTAGCAAGACTTCATCTTTCAAAGATTGGAGTTGAGCTGGATGAACTCAGCACTGAGCAAGCCGATTATCTTGGCATACCAAAATCTGGGCCGTTCAAACCAGAACATTACAGGTATTAAGATGATAACTAAAAGTTGATAGATGATATTGAAGCCTCGAATTGTTCGAGGCTTTTTTTATTGTATCCAGCAGTATTGCTACTATTAAGCTTCGTTGCGTCGCACACTTCTGCATCCTGTTCGCTATTCAGCTTTTTCGTCTTTGATATCTGAAATACTGTACCTTTCTATTCTATCACCAAAATTTTTCCACTCAAAAACTTTTTTATGAAACAACTGCTTACAGTTTTTGTAATTTTTTCAATTACATCTTTATTTATTGCTTGTAATAGCAATACTGCCGAATCTGGCACTAACACAGCAACAGAAAAAGAAATGAAATCCTTTGACCTTGCTGAGGCAAAAGCAGCTATCGATGCTACCAATGCTGCATTTGGAACGCTGGTAGGTAAAACGGATTCCGCTGGGCTTGCTGCCCTTTATACTTCAGATGCAAAATTTATGGTACCAAATATGCCAGCTTTTTCAGGGAAAGCTAATATTCAAAGTGCTTTCTCCGGAATGTTTGCTGAAACAGGCCCAATAGATCTTAAACTTACCTCAAATGAAGTTTCGGGAAATGAAGAGATGGTTAATGAAGTAGGTTCGTATAGTATGACAGATAAGAAAGGTAAAGAAATAGATAAAGGAAAATATATTGTTCTTTGGAAAATGGAAGATGGCAAATGGAAGCTACATCGTGATATATTTAATTCTGATATGCCCGCTATGTTGCCTACAAAAAAATAATTACCCGGAATAATTTTTAATAAGAGAGTAAAGCTTTGCGATTTTGCAAGGCTTTTTTATTTGTCAAATTAAGATCATGATAAAATACCATTCTCATAAGATCTATTGTGCAAAACTAATATCGCCTATAATTTTCTTTGGAATAGTTGTTGAGTAATTGGAGGGAGTTTCCTATTACTTTTTTTAAAAAGGAGGTCATATGACAAACGTTGCATTATGGGTTCAACTTGAAGCCAAAAAAGGTAAAGAAGCGGAAGTAGAAAGATTTTTAAGAGATGGTCTGACCATTGTCAACAACGAAACGGAAACCATTACATGGTATGCATTAAAACTTGGACCTACTTCATATGCGATCTTTGACACGTTTTCTGATAATAAAGGAAGAGAAGCTCACCTGGCTGGTGAGGTTGCCAAAGCTCTCAAGGAAAAAGCTTCTGATCTTTTCTCTAAACCGCCAACAATTGAAAGAATTGACGTGCTTGCTGCCAAACTGCCTGAATTAGAACAATACTAACTCATTGTAAACTTCTTGACCAGAGCGACCCCGGAGCTTTTAATTCATCGTCGATCCGATGTGAGGGCCCCGGGGTTTCATTTTTATAAGGAATATTGTTTCACATACGATTACCTTTTGAAAAGCCTCCCGAATACACATGAACATTCGCATTTGTGAACATTAATATTTTTTTACTGAATCAGTTTCTGTAATTTCAAAGTATAGCATAAAATTTGCTCATAAATGTTCTAACAAATAGAGATATGCCAATACATTTCGTGAAAAACATCCAGTTCTCCAAGCTTATTAAAGCTGAAGGACGCCTGAGAGAGTTCAATTTTAGAAAAACAGGGACAGGTGTCGATGAAAAATGTTCGGTAGATACCGTGGATGACCGCGGTAACCGTATCATTTTCACCATGTCTAAAGAAGGGGGAACCTGGAAACTTGGCTCTACCCTACTTCCAAAATGGATCGTCCAATACGAGGTTCAATTAAGCGATGCCATTGAAGATGAAATAAACCATCCCTCTTAACACTTGAACCGG
>JBIOVR010000193.1:0-5682 GCA_044867875.1 Chitinophagaceae bacterium | reverse complement strand
AGCCATTAGTTGTTCGCCCAGAAACAAACTTTGTAAACATTGGTGAGAGAACCAATGTAACAGGTTCTAAAAAATTTGCACGTCTCGTTAGAGAAAATAAATATGAAGAAGCATTGAGTGTTGCACGTCAGCAAGTGGAAAGCGGCGCACAGGTGCTTGATGTAAATATGGATGACGCCTTATTGGATGGCGTACTTGCCATGACAACTTTTCTCAATCTTTTGCAAAGCGAACCAGATATTGCAAAGATCCCCATCATGATCGACAGTTCGAAGTTTGAGATCATTGAAGCAGGATTAAAATGTGTGCAGGGCAAATGCATTGTGAATTCCATCTCAATGAAAGAAGGCGAGGAAAAATTTATACAACAAGCTGAAACATGCCTGATGTATGGAGCTTCTGTCATCGTTATGGCATTTGATGAAAATGGACAGGCAGATACAAAAGATAAAAAAGTTCAAATATCTCACCGTGCTTATAAAATACTTACTGAAAAAGTAGGCTTTGATCCCCAGGATATAATTTTTGATCCAAACATTTTTGCTATTGCTACCGGACTGGAAGAACATAACAATTATGCGGTAGATTTTATCGAAGCCACTAAAGAAATAAAAGAGCTGATGCCATTGACAAGAATAAGTGGCGGCGTCAGCAATCTTTCTTTTTCCTTCCGCGGCAATGATCATGTACGTGAAGCCATGCATCCTGTTTTCCTGTTTTATGCTATCAAGGCAGGCATGGATATGGGAATTGTAAATGCAGGACAATTGGTCGTGTATGATGAGATAGAGCCGGGATTAAAAAAACTTTGTGAAGATGTAATTCTCAATCGTAATAATGACAACAACGAAGCAACGGAAAAACTCATTGCATTTGCAGAAACGGTGAAAGCAAAAGGAAAGGTGGAGGTTAAAGATGAAGCATGGAGAAATACATCAGTGGAAGAAAGGCTGAAACATTCACTCGTAAATGGCATCACTGATTATATTGATATTGATACGGAAGAAGCAAGAGTAAAATATCCAAAACCACTTGATGTGATCGAAGGACCGTTAATGGCAGGAATGGATGTAGTAGGCGATCTTTTTGGAAGTGGTAAAATGTTTTTGCCACAAGTTGTAAAAAGTGCAAGAGTGATGAAAAAATCGGTGGCTATTCTTACTCCTTACATTGAAGCTGAAAAAGAAGAAAGAAAAAAAGCTCACTTAGCAGCTGGTACAGAAAATAAAGAATCAGCCAGTGCTCCAAAGGTTTTACTGGCAACCGTAAAAGGCGATGTGCATGACATTGGGAAAAATATTGTTGGCGTGGTACTAGGTTGCAATGGTTATGACATAATTGATCTTGGTGTGATGGTGCATGCTGATAAAATTTTGGATACAGCAGAAAAGGAAAAAGCAGATATTGTTGGATTAAGTGGATTGATCACCCCTTCATTGGATGAGATGGTACATGTGGCACATGAAATGAAGCGTCGTGGAATGAAACAACCATTGTTGATCGGTGGCGCCACTACTTCAAGAATGCATACGGCTGTAAAAATTGCTCCGCAATATGATAATGGCGTATTGCATGTATTAGATGCAAGCAGAAGCGTAACTGCAGTAAGCTCTTTATTAAGCAATGAGCAAAAGCAACCTTTCCTTGCAGAAACAAAAAAGGAATATGAGAAACTTCGCGAACAGTTTTTAAGCAAGAACAAAACAAAATCTCTTATTCCCTATTCTGAAGCTGTAATAACAAAAGAATATTTTGACTGGAAGAACTATAAACCAGTTAAGCCTTCAACAGAAGGATTAAAAGTTTTTAAAGAATTTGATCTTGGAACTATTGCAAAATATATTGATTGGGGTCCTTTCTTTATTGCCTGGGAAATGCCGGGACGTTTTCCTGAAGTATTATCTGATAAAATTTTCGGGACCGAAGCAAAAAGACTTTATGATGACGCACAAAAGCTTTTAAAGAAAGTCATTGATGAAAAATGGTTTACCGCAAATGGTGTAATTGGATTTTGGCCGGCAACAAGTAATAATGCAGATACTGTTACACTTCAAACTGACAAAGGTGAAGTAAAACTGGAATCACTTCGTCAACAATTGAAAAAAGCTGTTGGGCAACCAAGTTTTTCATTAAGTGATTTCATTTGCCCTGCCGAGCTCGGTCATGATTTCATGGGTGCATTTGCTGTAAGTGTTTTTGGAGCCAGCAAATGGGTTAAAAAATTTGCAGATGAACATGATGAGTATAATAAGATCATGGTACAAATTCTTGGTGATCGCTTAGTGGAAGCATTTGCAGAATGTTTGCATGAAAAAACCAGAAGAGAATATTGGGGCTATGCCAAGGATGAAAATTTGAGTAATGAAGAGTTGATCAAAGAAAATTATAAAGGTATTCGTCCCGCTCCTGGTTATCCTGCTTGTCCTGATCATACAGAAAAAGTAAAACTTTTTGATCTGTTGAAGGCGCAGGAAAATATTGGAATTGAATTAACCGAAAGTCTTGCTATGAATCCGCCAGCTTCTGTTTGCGGTTGGTATATTGCTCATCCTCAAAGTCATTATTTTGGTGTTGGAAAAATAATGCAGGACCAATTGGAGGATTTTGCAAAGAGAAAAGGAATGAGTATGGAGGAGGCAACTAAATGGTTAAGGCCTGTCTTAGAATAGTTGTTTCAATTTAAATATCTCTACCTTCAATTATTAAACTACAAATTATGAGAAAGCAATTTTCACTTCTGCTCGTTACGGCCCTATTTTACTTTACTGCTTCGGCACAGAATAATCATCAAAAAATTGTGTTCGATTTTGTAAAAGCTGATACAGCAGATTTTCGGATCATGATAGCTCAAGTAAAAAACACTTTAAAGGAAGATCCAAATACTGATATTGAAGTTGTTTGCTATGGCCCGGGTTTGATGATGCTGGTTAGTGACAAAACCAATGTGTCAAAAGAAATGGAAGAGTTACAAAAATCTCCTAATGTAATTTTTGCAGCATGTGCAAACACTATGCGTAGACTTAAAGTTGAAAAGAGCCAGCTGGTGCCTTTCGCAACAATTGTTCCTGTTGCAATGCTTGAGCTATCGAAACGCCAACAGGAAGGCTGGAGCTATATTAAAGCAGGGTTTTGAGGATGCTCCGTGAGTAAACAATTTAAAGTATTATTTAAATACATTTATGTCTTTATCAGATAAGCTAAAATCTTATTTACAACAAAAAGAAAAAACTAATATGGAAGCAGGTGAAGTATTTCTTGCAGAAAACGGAAAGCGAGAATCGGTGGTAACACTACCAAGCGGTTTACAATATGAAATAATTAAACAAGGCGATGGTCCAAAGCCATCTGCAAATAATACAGTGACTTGTCACTATCATGGCACTACGATCAAAGGTGAAGTATTTGACAGCTCAGTAAAAAGAGGACAACCTGCAAGTTTCCCATTGAACGCAGTAATTAAAGGATGGACAGAAGCATTACAATTAATGCCTGTTGGCAGCAAATGGAAATTATATATTCCACCTCATTTAGCTTACGGTAACAAAACTGTCAGTCGTGAGATCGGGCCAAACAGTACATTGATATTTGAAGTGGAGTTGCTTTCTTTCCGTTGATCATTATTTAATAAATTTTCAGCCTTTAATAGCAAACAGCCCAAGATCTGTTAATTCATTTTTTAATTGTAACGGGTTGTGGAAGTGAATTCCTTTTATTCTCAATTCTTCAGCTGCTTGTATGTTTCTTAAATTATCGTCTATGAACACCGCTTGTGAAGGTTTTACACCATAACGATCAAGCAACTTGTTATAAAAATCATGAAAAGGTTTTCTTGTCTTTTCCTCACCACTTACCACCCTGCCATCAAACCAGTGAAGAAAGTCATAGCGATCTAAAGCAATATGAAACGTTTCTGCGCTCCAATTGGTAAGTGCATAAAATTTTAAGTCCGGGCTTTCTTTTAATTGCCTGAATATTTCAACGGTGCCATTGATCGGTCCACCAAGCATCTCTGTCCACCTGCCATAATAAGCTTTTATTTCATTTTCCCATTCAGGATGTTTTGCTACTAATTCTTCGGTTGCTTTTGCTATTGGGTAACCTGCATCCTGGTTCTCATTCCAATCATGGGTAGCCACATTCTCAAAAAACCAATCGATCTCTTCTTCCGTTTTAAAAATAGTACGGTATACATAACGGGGATTCCAGTCAATAAGCACTCCTCCAAGATCAAAAATGACAGTATTAATTTTCATGTTGGTTTAATTTCTTTTAAAATTTTATCAAAAATAAGTATCAACGTCTTTCCATCAACCATGGAGAACGTTTCCGGGGTTTTATTTTATAATTCGTACTGATATAAGTACGGATATGTGACATCGCTTCATTAATGTCATCTGTAAGCAATACCAATGAAAGATCTTCTTTTGCTATTGATCCATTATTCGCCATATGTTCCAGTACATCCCAAAGTTCTTTATAATACTCCTTTCCAAACAATACGATCGGGAATTGAGTGATGGTTTTTGTTTGTATCAACGTAAGCGTTTCAAAAAATTCATCCATTGTTCCGAAGCCTCCAGGCAAAATGACAAAAGCATAAGAATATTTTATAAGCAACACCTTTCGAACAAAAAAATGTTCAAAAGTGATCGACCGATTCATGTAGGGATTGGGCTTTTGCTCAAATGGCAATTGTACATTACAACCTACTGAAATACCTCCATTTTCAAAAGCGCCACGGTTTGCGGCTTCCATTATACCGGGACCTCCGCCTGTCATCGTTACAAAACCCAGATCAGAAATTCTCTTTCCGATTTCTCTTGCAGCAACATAAAATTTATGATCTTCCTTAAATCTTGCCGACCCAAAAACAGTGATACACGGGCCAATAAAGTGTAGTTTGCGAAAGCCACGAATAAATTGCCAAAAAACTCTGATAGCAAATGATAATTCAAAGCCCCTGCTTTTCGGACCATCAAGATAAACATGAGATTTTGGCGGGATAAGGTGTTCTTCAGGTTTCATCTTTTAATTCCTTCTTTGTGATAAAAATAGAATAATCCTGCTATACTTATTTATTCAATTCATTTAACTTGTCTTTCTAATTTTTCACCATGCGAGTTATTTCTTACAATGTAAATGGAATTAGAGCTGCGATCAAAAAAGGTTTACTTGATTGGCTGAAAACAAATCCCGCTGATGTGATCTGTATACAGGAAACAAAAGCGTTGAAAGAAAATGTAGATCATATGTTATTTAATGACATGGGTTATCATGACTATTGGTTCAGTGCACAAAAGAAAGGATATAGTGGCGTGGCAGTATTTTCTAAAATAATTCCTGACAAAATAGAAATAGGCAACGGGCATAAAGTCAGTGATGATGAAGGAAGAATTATTCAACTTGATTTCAACGATGTAAGACTTATTAACGCTTATTTTCCGTCAGGAACAAGTGGTGATATAAGACAAACATTCAAATATCATTGGTTGGATGAATTCTTTACCTGGATCAATAACTTAAAAAAGAAACATCCAAAGCTGATCTTATGTGGGGATTATAATATTGCGCATAAAGAAATTGATATTCATGATCCAAAAGGCAATAAAAATTCGTCAGGATTTTTACCGGAAGAAAGAAAATGGATGGATAAATTCTTTGAAAATGGCTGGACAGATACAT
>JBIOVR010000192.1:0-6201 GCA_044867875.1 Chitinophagaceae bacterium | reverse complement strand
TAAGTACGATTTAAATTTGAGCACTATGATTAAGTTACAAGTTATTGGACACCTCGGCAAAGATTGCGTGGTTAACACAGTTAATGGTAAAAATGTAATCAATTTTACCGTTGCACACACAGAAAAGTATCGTGATTCTCAAGGCAACAACCAGGAAAAAACAACCTGGGTTGATTGCGCTTATTGGACCGACAAAACAGCCGTATCACCTTACCTTACAAAAGGGAAACAGGTGTATGTGGAAGGAACTCCTGAAGCTCGTTCATTCCAAAGAAATGATGGCACTCCCGGTTCATCTCTTTCATTAAGAGTTCGTGAAATTCAATTGCTCGGTGGTAAAGGCGACAGCAACGCTGTTAGTTCTTCTGCACCGGCTATGGCCTCTGCTCCGTCAGCAGGCGATATGACTGAAGGAAGTGATGATCTTCCATTCTAATTGATGATCGAAATGTTTATATAATGCCTCCGGAAACGGAGGCATTATTATTTTATAACTTCCTTAACTTGAGCTATTCATATAATAAAACTGATTGCTATGTCATCACGCTGCAAATTTTGCAACATCTCAATGACATTACTTTCAGAAAAAAATTATTAACTGGGATCCTGAGAAGATGCAGTTTACTATTGTGTATTTTTTTTTATTTATTCAATACTAATATTCTTTCTGTGTATGTAGCCTGGCCTCTTAATCCTCTTAGGAAATATATTCCGCTACTGCCCTTGGTTAATTTGCCGATAGGAAGATTCACCGAAGTTGAAGCAGGCCGAAATTCATGTATGAGCATTCCACTTGCATTAAATATCTTGATCTTCACTTTGCCTACGTCATAATCATTGATCTTTATTGTTAGATCATTGTCACCTACTACAGGGTTCGGATAAGCCCGGAAGTAAAAAGTATTCTGACTGCTTGACGGAGAAGAGGATGGAGGAGGGGGTGGAGGAGGAAGGTCAGGTGGTATGGTTCTTGTTTTTTCAAAATTCCAGATATCAAATTCTTCGAATAACATATCTTGTTCAAGAGATGTTAATTCAATTTGATTGCTTGAGCTATCTGGAAAGATTTGATTGCTCATTACGATCTGTCCACCAGCGGAAAAAAGTTCTGCGCTGGAATTATCAACAAACAATTGAAGATCGAAATAGCCATTTTCAATGATCAGAGGGGCGACTTGCAATTGAGAAAAATTTCCATCACCGGTCAATCCACCGGAGTTTGCACGGTTAAAAATAATTTCTTGATTTACAAAATCAAATATGAATTGAGAATATTGTGATGCATTTTTTTTGAACTTTAAAGAGAATCCTTTTTTGTTTGCGACTAATATTTTAGATTTTAGCTCGAATCGTTTGTATACGGTTTTTTTTATTTCACTATTAATGATGCTTAGATTTGTATTCCTATAACTCGAAGTATCCTTGCGAAGTATATTCAATTCTTCAACTGGTTTTTGTATCAATTTTACCTGTCCATTATGTGTTTCTAATTTTACTTCTCTCGGAATACTCATCATTCCTTTCCATGGACTTGTAGGTGCACTCGATGCATAGACCCAGTTATTCAGCCATGCTAACCAAATTCTTCTACCGTTAGGAACATCAGAAAATGATTGTAGCGCATAAAAATCTTTTCCATAATCAACCTGACCATAGTTAGGGCTAGGGCCATCATTGGGGTTGTCGGATTGAATGATGTGATCGATCATAATTTCTTTCGGGGCCCAGCCAACAGTTGTCATTGAATCTACAATTTCTATATGAGCAGCCTTTCCAACTAAAGCTGATACATCCCAACTTCTCCATTTTAATAAATTTTCATTTATCCCCGTAGTGGTTCTTATTGTTTGACCATTCACTACAAGTTTGATATATGCTTTTCCAGAATTATAGCCACCTCCAATAAGAAAACTAATATAATTTTTTTGGATAGTGAAGTCGGCAGAAACTAACTTTCCTTGTGATTCATTTCCGGAAATAATAAGCTTGTTTCCCAGGAAACCCGAAAAGTTTCCATTACCAGTTGCAGAGCCCACACCAAATGAAGTTCCTGTTGTTGTCCAACTGCCATAATTAACACCTTCAAAGTCGTCAATTAAAATGCCGTCCGGTGGTGTATTTTGCCAAGAAAAATTCTGACCATCAAAATCTCCAATGAAATATTGTGCAGTGGGCGTCACACTATGGGCTAAAACCCATTTCATTTTATTTGGATTATTGTCTACCGGCAGTTTAAAAAAATCGGGACATTCCCATTGGCCGGTTATATTTCCAATAGTTCCAATCCCAGTAAAATAAGTCCAATTTTTCAGATTTGTCGAGCTATAGAAATAGATCCCTGCATAAGCGCCTATAGACACGGTCATTATCCACCTTTGCGTTTCCTCATGCCATATAACTTTGGGGTCACGAAACTGATTGGTATTCAATCCTAGAACTGGATTCTGGCTGTAATTTGTCCAAGTTAGACCCTCATCGTTACTATAGGCAATCCTCTGATCCTCTACATTTGTATGCCCGGTATATATCGCCACTAGGGGCGGTTGCCCATTTATTCCAAAACCACTGGTATTATTCCAATCTACTACTACACTTCCGGAAAAAACCATTACACCATTTTGTGCAGGAATAGCTATAGGTTTTTCTTCCCAATTAACCAGGTCTAAACTAACAGCATGACCCCAGCTTTTATTACTGAAGGGATCAAGACCGAACGGATTGCTTTGGTAAAACAAGTGGTATTTCCCTTTATAATAAACAAGCCCATTTGGATCATTCATCCAATTTTGATTTGGAGAAAAATGGAAGGTTGGACGGTATAATTCATTTCCAACTTGTGCCACTAATATTGAGGTTGTTAGGCAAGTAACTATTACTAGGCTGAATTTTTTCATGGAAAAGTTTGATCTGATTCCGGCAGTATAACAAATTACGAACCGAAATTCACACTTGCAAACATAATCATTTTCATGGAATGCTTAACCCATTTGACCTTCAGTGACTACTCATTATTCATCATTTAGTACTTTATCGTTTCTTTGCTCCATGTCAGTACTTAAATATTCTTATCAACAGCTTTTTGATTTTACAAAAGCAATTCTTCAAAAAATAGGTTGCAGTGAAGAACATGCTTCTACTTCAGCAAAAGTTCTTTTATCTGCTGATCTGCGTGGTGTTGATTCGCATGGTGTGGCAAGATTGAGTGGATATGTAAGATTGTGGGAAGTAAAAAGAATAAATACTGATCCTATATTGAAGATCATTCATGAAACTCCATCAACTGCTGTTGTAGATGGTGATAGTGGTTTGGGGTTGGTCGTTGCGCCGTTTTCAATGCAGGTTGCAATTGATAAAGCAAAAAATGTTGGTACTGGTTGGGTGAGTGTTCAAAACAGTAATCACTTCGGTATTGCAGGCTATCATGCGATGATGGCGCTGCAACATGACATGATCGGTATTGCATTTACAAATGCAAGTCCCTTGGTATCACCAACATTTTCTGTTGAAAGATTATTAGGTACAAATCCAATTTGTGTTGTAATACCTGCGGGGGAAGAGCCGCCATTTGTAGCCGATCTTGCCACTACAACTGCTGCTAATGGAAAGTTGGAGATCCTACAACGAAAAGGTGGAGTAGCTCCTTTGGGCTGGATACAAACTAAAGAAGGTAAAGCTTCAACAGATCCGCATGAATTGAAAGCTGGTGGTGCTTTATTGCCATTGGGTGGAGACAGAGAACATGGCAGTCATAAAGGATATGCTCTCGGTGCAATCGTTGATATTTTTTCTGCTGTTTTAAGCGGCGCTAATTATGGTCCATGGGTTCCTCCATTTCCTGCTTATGTTCCTATGCCAGATGAGCAACCGGGAAAAGGCATTGGTCATTTCTTTGGTGCTATGAGAATTGATGCTTTTCGACCGGCTGAAGATTTTAAACTGCACATGGATAAATGGATAAAAAGGTTCCGCTCTGCAAAAACTGTAAAGAGTGAAGCAAGTGTGTTGATACCCGGCGATCCTGAACGGGAAATGGAAATTGAGAGAATGAAAAATGGAATTCCTTTATTAAAACCTGTTATTGAAGATCTGAAATTCCTCGGTGAAAAGTTTGGCGTAACGTTTTAACCATAGAGACACCGAAAGCTGAATAGAATTGATGCAGCACAAGAGTGCGACGCAACGGACGTTGATAGTAGCACAAAGCTGACAATTATATCACAATTCGAACCTGTTACAAGCCTATCTTTGCAGCCTTAAAAATTTTTAGGAGTATTTATGAAAATAATGAAGTTTGGTGGTACGTCTGTAGGTAAGCCTGAGCGAATGTTCCAGGTTGCAGAACTTGTAACTAGAGGTGACGAACCGGTAATTGTTGTGTTGAGTGCACTAAGTGGTACCACTAATGCTTTAGTGACCATCGGCGATTATATTGCAAAGGGTGAAAGAACATTGGCAAAGCAAGAGATCGCAAAGTTGGAAGCACATTACAATGATTTCATCTCAAAGCTAGTCAAAAAGCCTGCATCATTGGAAAAAGCAAAAGTGATCGTTGCTGAACATTTTGAATTTCTCAATATCATTTTAAAAATTTCTTTTAGTGAAGCATTAAGTAAGGATATTCTTGCTCAAGGCGAATTGCTTTCTACAAAACTATTTAGTGTTTATTTGGAAGAAGCCGGAGTTGATCATGAATTGCTGCCTGCATTGGAGTTTATGAGTATTGATAGTTATGATGAACCACAGATCGGCAGCATTAAAATAAAGTTGTCTCAATTGTTGAAGCAACATAGTGCGAAAAAACTTTTTGTTACGCAGGGTTATATCTGTCGCAATGCAAGAGGTGAAGTGGATAATCTGAAACGTGGAGGAAGCGATTATACAGCATCATTGATCGCAGCAGCTATCAATGCAAGTGTTTGCGAAATATGGACGGATATTGATGGTATGCATAACAATGATCCACGAATTGTAAAGAAGACCGTACCAGTTGAACAATTGAGCTTTGAAGAAGCAGCCGAGCTGGCGTATTTCGGTGCAAAGATCTTGCACCCGGCTTCTATCTGGCCTGCGCAAACTTATAAAGTGCCGGTGAAGTTATTGAACACAATGCAACCTCAGGCAAAAGGAACGACGATCTGTGAAGTGGCAGAATCAGTAGGTGTGAAGGCCGTTGCTGCAAAAGATAATATTACTGCAATTCGCATAAAGAGTAGCCGAATGTTATTGGCTTACGGTTTTTTAAGAAAAATATTTGAAGTGTTTGAAAAATACCGAACGCCGATAGACATGATCACTACGTCTGAAGTTGCAGTTTCATTGACAATTGATAATACTACTCAGCTTAAAGAAATTTTAAAAGAGCTTGAACCATTTGGAACAATTGAAGTTGATAAAGACCAGGCAATTATTTCTGTTGTGGGAAATGAGATCTCACAGACAAGAGATATGGTCAAAAAATTGTTTGGCTCAATTGTAAACATTCCTGTTCGAATGGTTGCCTATGGCGGCAGCCCACATAATATTTCATTGCTTGTTTCAGCGAAGGATAAAACACAGATCCTTCAACAATTGAATAAGGGAATGTTTGGACTGGATTAAGGTGTGGTAATATTATTTTGAATCTTCTTCCTCTTCTTCATCACCAGCTTTAATAGTATAGATTGCGATCGTTCCGCCTCCGCCATTACCAATTGCTCCGGCAAATGGTCCTTTGATCACTTTGATCATTGCAATGTCATTTACGGAAAGGAAATTCAGATACGATGGATCCATTCGCATTTCATCAACAAAAATAGTGGCTGCTGATCCACGAATAACTGGTACTCTTATCCCAGTTCTTGAAACAAATACTTGCAGACCAGCTACACGTCCTTCAAGCCAATCAAGAATATTAAAATACGCTCCTACAGTTTCATTTTCTAAATCGAATATTATCCCATCGGTACTTTTAAAAAGGCTGCTGGCATATTTATCATTCAATAATTCTTTCGGATTTTTGGGGTTGTTTAACCGCGTTTGCGCCATTGCGCCAATTGTAGTTGTAATCAGAGATGCTATTAAAATAAATTTTTTCATGATCTGTTTCCCCTCTTTTCAAGTTACGAAATAATGCTGTTAGCGGTTAGTTAAGAGTTCGGTTTGAAAAGAGATGCGATCCTTGAATTAATTACACAAAATTCAATCCAAATAAAAAGCTCCGTA
>JBIOVR010000191.1:0-2977 GCA_044867875.1 Chitinophagaceae bacterium | reverse complement strand
TTACCGGACGCTTTATTGCCGATTCGATGGTGTTATTAAAAAGACCCGTTGGAGAAATGAAGTATCAAATAGCTGAAAGATTTCAATTTCAAAATCTACCAGTAGCAACGAGGCAGGAATTTTTATTTTAACCAAATAAATCTCCCTGCCTCGTTGCTACTGGTAGATTTTGAAATTGAAATCTTTCAGCTATTTGATACTTCATTTCTCCAACGGGTCTTTTTAATAACACCATCGAATCGGCAATAAAGCGTCCGGTAAAATGCTTGTTACTATATTCCAGCCAACCTTTTTCATACTGCCATGGCTGAAGCTTTCTTGCAATGGTCAAATGTGGTTCAGTGATGAAGTAAGGTTTATTATCATCATTTAGCTTCAAAAGCTTTTGACTCTCTTTTCTAACTTCCTTTACCAGATTTTGAATAGGAAGTTTAGAGATCACATTAATAAATATTGTGTGAGATGGAAAGCTACCGAAGTCCTTCAATTCAACTTTGAACGGAGGATAACCCATAGCAATTGTATGTAACCGATTAATTATTCTTTCTTCCATCATTGTGTATTGAACAAAATTCACAATGGTTACATGTGGCTTGCCCCACTTGGCATGTTCAGATTGATAATCTTCCGCAAATTTCTTTTTTACTTCCATTATCTTATCCCATAAATCCTTATGCGGACTGATCACCAACAAGTACTCATATATTTTGTAGCCTGGTATCGTGGCTGTAGTAATAGTTTGTATTTGCATAACCCATCCTCCTTATTTTTTGGTACAAATTTTATTAGTATAAATTTACTAATATTTTTAGTTTATATCCAAAAAATTTATCACCTTTATTTAGAAAAATATTTTTTATGGAAGGAGAAGAATTTTATGGCGCTGCCTACAAAGGCACAAAACAGTTCTCACAAAAAGAAGTGAAAACAGCAAACGCCACCGGTTTTGGTGCAGCCGCTGATGATTATATGGAACGGGGCATCGATCTGAATGAACAACTAGTTCATAATAAGCCTGCTACTTATTTCTTTCGAATGAAGGGTGATGCGATGCAAGAAGCCGGCATTTTTGATGGTGACATTTTAATTGTTGACCGATCGTTGAAACTGGTAAATGGAAAAGTTATTGTTGCAATATTAAATGGAGAGTTATTGGTACGTCGTTATCATCAAAATTTTTCATCAGCATTTTTGATTCCTGATAACAATAGATATAAGCCGATCAATATTGCAGAGTTTAGCGATTTTAAATTGTGGGGGGTTGTTGCTTATTCTATTCATTCATTGTTATGAAAGCCATTGTTGATTGTAATAATTTTTATTGTTCCTGCGAGAGATTATTCAAACCACATCTTGACAGGAAGCCGGTTGTTGTACTAAGCAACAACGATGGCTGCATCGTTTCAAGAAGTGATGAAGCAAAAAAGTTGGGCGTAGAAATGGCGGGCCCTTACTTTATGGCAAAGCCATTGATAGAAAAACATGATGTGGCAGTTTTTTCTTCCAACTATAATTTATATGGTGACCTGAGTTGGCGGGTAATGGAAACATTACGGATAATGCTTGGCAAAAAAAATGTAGAAGTATATTCTGTTGATGAAGCTTTTCTTGATCTCAGCATTTTTCCATTGGAAGATCTTCCTAAAATAGCAAAGGAAATAAGAACAACTGTAGAAGACTGGACAGGCATAAAAGTTTCTGTTGGCGTAGCTCCTACTAAGGTTTTAGCAAAGCTTGCAAATCGTATGGCGAAAAAAAATAAACATCTCACGGATTGTATAACGGTGCTTGACACAGAAGAAAAGATCAGTGCTGCACTACATAAAACACCGGTAAGTGATATTTGGGGAGTTGGCGGGCAGTATGCAAAAAAACTAAAAGAAGTATGGGGCATCTATGATGCATGGCAACTAAGAAATCTCAGCGACGAATTTGCACATACACACCTGGGAGGTGTAGTGGGCATTCGCCTGGTTCGTGAATTAAAGGGTATCACCTCTGAAGAAATGGAAGACGAATTGGTAACTAAAAAAATGATCGCTACTACAAGAATGTTTGGAAACCCCGTTGGCGATATCGATTCAATAAAAGAAGCAGTTGCTACCTATACATCAAGAGCAGCAGAAAAGCTAAGAAGACAACACAGCGCTGCCAGGGTGATAAATGTATTTGTCGTTGCTAAAGGAGAAAATCATAATGTGGACTTTCGCGGAGCTACTCATTCTAGCTACATAACATTACCAACAGCCACTTCATTTACTAATGAATTAATAAAACCGGCTGTAGCTCTTGTTGATAAACTATATGAGAAAGGAACGCTTTATAAAAAAGCCGGGGTGATGCTAAGTGGTCTTGTTCCGGATATGTCGATACAGGGTAATTTGTTTTTATCAGAAAATAAAAATTGTGAAAGAAAATTGATGGACATGATCGATAATATCAATTTCAGTCAACGAAATGATGTATTAAAATTTGCAGCAAGCGGAACTACAAGAGATTGGAAAATGAGGCAAGAACTGCGCAGCCCACGATATACAACAAGATGGGACGAGCTATATGAAGTGAGTTAATCAAACAATCCTTTTTGAATATTCTTTTTGGGTGGCGGATCTTCTATAAACTTTGGTTTTATTAAATTCAATCCATATTCCTTATTCAACTTTTCAACTAAGGAAATTGTCAATTCCGGCGATTTTGCTTCATCATGCATATGCATAAAGAAAAAAAGTTCTTTTATACCATTATCCAGCCAATATTTTATCCTTTGCACCCAAGCATCGCATCTTGTATAATCGGTTTTATGCAAACTATTGCCAACATACCGAATAAATGCTTTTGGAATAGTCAAGTGCATGTGAGCACAATCTCTTCTACCAGCAGTATCAGTAATTACTGCTCCTATATTATTCTCAGATAAAAATTTAAACAAGTCTTCTCTTTCTTTTTCTTTGCTGAACCATGCAGGGTGACGTACTTC
>JBIOVR010000190.1:0-12917 GCA_044867875.1 Chitinophagaceae bacterium | reverse complement strand
TCCGCCTCGACGCCGCGGTGCGCCTTGCCCCTCGGTGAGCTCGGGGCCGAGGGGCGCGCGCTGCTGTTCACGGAGGCCCGCAGCGCGAACAGGTTCAATAAACCAAGACCCCGTACAAATAATTCTGTTTCGCGGCTCGCTGTTCCATTACCAATGGCAATTGCTTCAATATGATAACGGGCAATGAGTTCTTTTATCACTTGCTCGCTTTCCCGAACTTGCTTTTGCGGTTCTACTGGGTAGATGGTTGTGTTGTATAATAGTTTTCCCTGTTCATCCAAACAAACCAGTTTGCAACCAGTACGAAAACCTGGATCCATTGCCAGCACACGTTTTTCTCCAAAAGGAGCAGCCAACAATAACTGGCGCAGATTTTCTGCAAACACACGAACCGCTTCTTTATCGGCTTCATCTTTACCGGCAATACGCAATTCTGTTTCCAATGAAAAACTCAAGAGACGTTTATATGATTCTTTGATCGCAAGCTTTACCTGTTCACCGGATTGATTGCTTGATCTGAGAAATTGTTTTTCCAAAATTGCAAGAGCCGTTTCTTCATTCGGTCTTATGTTGAGAGTGAGCAAACCTTCTTTTTCAGCACGCCGCATCGCAAGCAGGCGATGCGAAGGACAATTCGCAACCGGTTCCTGCCAATCGAAATAATCTTTATATTTCTGCGCTTCTTCTTCTTTTCCAGTAATCACATTGGATTTGATCAAAGCTTCTTTGAAAAATAATTCTCGTACAGAAGCACGGGCCTGCGGATCTTCATTTACCAGTTCTGCAATAATATCCCGGGCACCACTCAATGCTTCTGTAGTTGTGTTGACACCTTTTTCGCTATCGATAAATTTGGCTGCTTCCGATTCAATGTCATTATGTGTTTGTTCAAATAAAAGATCTGCCAGGGGTTGCAATCCTTTTTCCCTGGCCATGCTTGCTTTTGTTTTTCTTTTGGGTTTGTAGGGGAGATAAATATCTTCCAGTTCAGTTAATGTTACAGCAGCTTCGATCTTTTGTTTCAACTCATCGGTAAGTTTTTCCGTTTCCAGCATGCTCTTCAAAATACTTTCGCGGCGTTTTTCCAATTCTTTCAGTTGTTCAAGACGATCACGAATGGCGGCGATCTGTACTTCATCAAGGCTGCCTGTTGCTTCTTTACGGTATCGTGCAATAAAGGGAATGGTGGCGTCTTCTTCCAACAAAGCCACAACGGCTTCTACTTTTTTTAATGCAATATTTTGTTCAGATGCGATCTTGCTATACAGGTCTTTGTTTTCCATAGTAGGGTTTATTTCTATTTGGGGCTGCGAATCTAAGGGAGGGAAGGATAGGAAAAAAGTTCAATTTTTTGTCGAGATAGTTTTAGTGGAAAGCAATAGATACTATATTGTTCAAACGTCACAAAAATAATATTCTAAATTTTGCTTAGCTTTTTCTAAATGTGTAAATTGAATCAAGGCATCAATTAGTCTTTAAAAATTTTAATCTTTGCAATGAAAACTTTTTTAATGATTGATGTGTTATTTAAAAACTTTTGCATCCCTGTGGTGCTTGCTGCTATCTGGATTTCTTTATTTTGCGGAAATTCAAATCGTGTAACTGCAGTATTATCTAATCGTTCAATTGTAAGACCCGATAAAGATACGTCTGCTCATCCAACCGGACTAATTGCGTATATCCGTAATTCAACAGAAATACGTTTTATTGATTCGAATGGTAAGAATGATCATCGCTTTTGGACAGACACAGCTATTAAAGAATCTCTTGGGTTGTATGATCTCGCCTGGCGACCAGATGGGAAAGAACTAGCTTTCTCCAGTGCACACGAAGCTCTATTCTCTCTTTATCATGCCGACATCTATGCTATCCGGCCTGATGGTAGCAATTTAAGAAGAGTGACTAATTCACCTTCCAGAAATGGGTTTTCGAAGTATAAGAAAGGAAGTGTCACTGTAACAGTGCGCAACAACCAATATACTTTTCAGCAAACCAATGCCAGTTCGGGTGTATTCTTTGTAACCATGGCAGGAGCGGAAGATCCCCAAATGGTAACAGTACCACCGGGTGCAGCAAAAACGATTACTTTTAAATCAGTTGCTGATTTTGGAAAAAAAGGACAGGGTATCGTAGCGATCAACGGGAGTTTTCGCTGGTCCATGCCTGGTACCGATGTGCATGCAGGTCAATCGGTGAAAGCACCGGACCTTATCATTACAGGCGATGGGATCGAATATTTTGGTGCTTTTCATCCGGTATGGAAACAGGATGGTTCATCGATCAGTTACCGCAATGGTTATTGCATTGTCGAAACAATTAGCGCCAATCCACCGGAAGGTGAGTTTCAATACACACCAATCTTTAAAAATAAAAACCCCATGGGAACCTGTACCTGGGATTATGGTCCCTTACAGTCAATGTCAGATCAGGTGATATACACGGAAAACTCAGGAGAGAACTCAGGCATATTTATTATGCAAGAAGGAAGTCCTCATGATCCATCTAAAAAGCTCACGCAATTTTCTGACATACAATACCAACTTCTCCACGATTTGCGTTGGCTGCCTAATGGTTCCGGATTTTTATATTCTACGGTTGACCTTTTTCGTGAAGCTGCTAATATTTTCCGATATGATCTGCGCACTAAACAAACTACTCAGCTTACAAAATTAAAAGGAGAGTTTGCCCGAAAATTCTGCCTCTCACCCAGCGGAAAATGGGTGGTCTATGAAAGAGCTAATACAAATGATGAGGATAAGGATGTTGATTTGTGGATCATGAAGATAGACGGAACAGGAGAGAAATTGCTGGTGAAGAATGGCAGCAGTCCCTCTTGGAGCAGATGAACGATGCGTGAACTGCATTTACGCTGGGTTAAATAACTTCTCATCAATAAATGGTTGATTCTTTATCCGTATACCTGATGCTTTATATATAGCATTGGCAACAGCACCGCCGGTAGGAGGCAAGGCTGGTTCACCCAATCCCGTCGGATCAATTCCATTATCAATAAAATGTGCATCTATCTCTGGAATTTCTTTCATGCGTATCATTCGATAATTGTGAAAATTATTTTGTTCAGATGCGCCATCTTTAAAACTTAGTTTACCAAACATTGCATGTCCATATCCATCAACAATAGCACCCATTACTTGTTGTAATGCACCGCTTTTATTAATAACCTCACCACAATCTGAAACTGCAAATATTTTTTTCACAACAGGTTTTCCATCTTTCATCACTACTTCACCTACCTGTGCCACATAGCTTGCATGAGAAAAATAAACGCTAAAGCCTTGCGATATATTTTTCTTTGTGCCCCAACCTGATCTTTCCACTACGGTTTTTATCACTGTTTCCATCCTGTCGATATTATAATTAATAGTGCCAACAGGTTTTGTTTTTGCTTTTTGCAGAAGACCTAACCTGAATTGAACAGGATCTTTTCCTGCGGCCAATGCAACTTCATCAATAAAACTTTGTTCTGCAAATGCAAGGAAATTAGTGATCGGTGCACGCCATGGCGCTGTAGTAATTGGAGACTGGTGTTGAACAGAATCAATTAATAAATTATCTACTGCTCCAGCAGGAAAATTATTTTCTCTTGTTGAGTTTCCAACATTTATTCCAACGCCCCTGAGTTTATAACCAATTAAATTTCCGGAAGCATCTAATGCCGCTTCAAATTTATAACGAACGGAAGGGCGGTAACTTCCGCCAGTCATATCATCTTCTCTTGACCAAATAAGTTTTACCGGTTTTTTAATGATACTTGATATTTCAGCAGCTTCCACTACATAATCATTCATTAATCTTCTTCCAAAGCCTCCACCTAACCGGGTTATTGATACACTTATTTTATCTTCCGGAATATTCAATAATTTAGAAACAGCTTCCCTGGCCCTACCTGGAGTTTGAGTGGGACCGATCAATTCAACAGCATCTTGTCGAACATCCGCAAAAAAATTCATGGGCTCCATTGCATTATGCGGGAGAAACGGACACTGGTATTCGCTTTTAACAACTTTTGCAGCCGTTTTAAATGCAGTTTCTACATCACCGTCTTTTCTTCTTACTTCGGCCTTATCTCTATTAATCAGCGAAGCAAATAATTGGTTGTGATCCGCTGTACTTTCAATATTCCCGTCTTTTTCATATTCAATTTTCAAAGCTTTCTTTGCTTTCATTACTTCCCATGTTGATCTGCCAACAACCGCAACATTATTTTTAAAAGTAACTACATCAATAATTCCGGGCATTGCTTTGGCAGCCGCGTCATTTACTGATTTGATCTTTGTCCCAAAAGCAGTAGGACGCTGGATCATTACATGCACCATTCCTTCACGATAAAAATCCAAACCAAATATTCCTTTCCCGGTAATTATATTTTTATTCTCAACATTCTTAACAGCAGTGCCAATGATCTTAAAATCTTTTCTATTCTTCAGCGGAATGTCAGTTGGTACCGTGATCTTAGAAGCTTCTTCTGCAAGTTCACCATAGCTTAATTTGTTACCAGTTTTATTATGAATTACAAAGCTGTTTGCAGCAATACATTCGCTTGCATTTACATTCCATTTTTTTGCAGCAGCAGCGATCAATAAGTATCTCGCAGTGGCACCTGCAGTTCTCAATCTTTTCCATGAATGAGGTATTGCACCACTTCCACCTGTTGATTGGCGTTCAAATTTTTTATCCAACGGAGCTTGCAGCACTTTTACTTTATTCCAATCTGCATCAAGCTCTTCTGCAACTATCATCGGGAAGGATGTCATTATATTTTGACCCAGTTCAGGATTGGGAGACAAAATAGTAATGGTTCCATCGGTTGCAATTGACAGATAGCTATTGAAATTCATCTCTGTGGCTACTGCAGTATTACTTAAAACAACTGGCGCCGCTTCGCTACCAAACCAACTAAAACCAAGTACAAGCCCACCACCGGTTAAAGAAGTTATTTTCAAAAAATCTCTTCTATTTGTTTTATTGAGAGTTGACATAGTTAAAGTTTTTTGCTTGCTGATTGAATGGCTTCGCGAATACGATGATATGCCCCGCAACGACAAAGATTGCCGTGCATGGCATCATCAATTTGTTGCTGTGTTGGTTTAGGATTTCGTTTGAGCAATGCAGCAGCAGTCATTATTTGCCCTGCCTGGCAATAACCACATTGAGGAACATCCACTTCATCCCACGCTAATTGAACAGGATGATCACCATTTTTTGACAAGCCTTCAATCGTTGTAACTTTTGCAGACCTGATAGCTGAAACAGGCAAGGTGCAGGATCTGACGGGATTACCATCAATATGAACAGTGCATGCACCGCATTGTGCAATGCCACAACCATATTTAGTTCCTACCAAACCGAGATGATCTCTCAATACCCATAGCAAAGGAGTATCAGCAGCCACGTCAGTTTTGTATTCTTTACCATTGATCTGAAGTGTGAAAGCAGCCATTGGATTTAATTTTGATCAACCCTGAAGTTACGAAAAGAAATATCGATAGGGTGATATTAAGAGTCTATAGCTTCAACTCCATAAACACTAACCAATTTTTTAACATCTCGGGAAGTTCATATTATGCTTCAATATTTTTAAATCCAAAGCCTTGATATAAATTTTGCGCTTCAATTTGTCTAATGCTTGTATCGAGTTTTATAGATGAATAGCCTATTTTTCTTGCTTCATCAATGATAGCTTTGGCTAAAGCGTATCCAATTCCTTTTCCATGTAATTCAGGATAGACAAACATTCTTTTCATTTCACAGGAATGATCGTCTATTTTCTTTAATGCTACACAACCGGCTGGTTGATCATTATAAAATGCTAATAAAAGCTGTCCTGTCGGCATTGAATATTTACCAGGAAGCGATGCTAACTCTCTTTCAAGATCTTTGGGATCAAAATATTCATTAGTAAAATGAATGTCTTCCGCATGACGATTTAAATGCCATTTGACAAATGCTTTAATTAAATTTCTTACATGATCCAGTTGCTCTTTGTTTGTTGCATGTATAATTTTTATGTCTTTTGAATTATTCATCGTCAATAAAAATAAAAAAAGATAAGCAATCAATGTTTCGCCGTAAATAAAACTAATTGAGAATAAAATTCTACACAGTATTTTTTCTATTGGACAAATAATGTTTGCTCAAATTTTTTTCTTCAAACATTTAACTTTTATCCGCTTTTAATCAGGTAATTCTGTGCAAGAATGTTGTGGCATAATTCTTTATAAGAAAAAGTAAAATAAATTATGACACCACCTTCGGAAAAAAAAATTGACCTCATTTGCTTCTCTCATTTGCGTTGGAATTTTGTTTATCAACGTCCGCAGCATTTAATGAGTCGCTTTGCTAAAGATCGCAGAGTCTTTTTTTTCGAAGAGCCTGTATATGATGCTCCTTCACAATACAACGAAATTTTTGATGACCCGGGTGCGGGGGTATGTGTTGTAACACCACATATTACAAGTGACACTGAAAACGTCCCAAATGCATTGCGTCATTTACTGGATATGTTCATGGTCTCAATGAAGATTAAGAATTATGTGACCTGGTATTATACTCCACTATCGTATGCGTTTAGCCTTCATTTAAAACCGGCATTACTTGTGTACGATTGCATGGACGAACTTTCTTCTTTCAAATTTGCGCCTCCGGAATTAAAAGATTGGGAGCAAAAACTTTTTGCAAAAGCAGATATTGTATTTACTGGTGGCATGCATTTATATGAAGCGAAAAAGGAATTTCATTCAAACATATATGGTGTTCCAAGCGGTATAGATGTAAAACATTTTATACAAGCAAGGAAATTTACAAAGGATCCGATTGACCAGGAATCTATCCCTCATCCCCGAATTGGATTTTATGGAGTAGTTGATGAACGATTCAATATTGAGCTTTTAAGATCAGTAGCAGAGCAACGTCCTGATTGGCATTTTGTAGTTATTGGACCAACTGCCAAAATTGATCCTGCAAGTCTGCCAACTAACAGAAATATTCACTTTTTAGGAATGCGGGATTATAATGAGTTGCCGGGTTATCTCGCAGGATGGGATATTGCGATGATGCCATTTGAATTAAATGAAGCAACAAAATATATAAGCCCGACAAAAACACCAGAGTTTCTTGCGGCCGGTAAGCCGGTTGTATCCACTTCCATTCATGATGTTGTTCATCCGTATGCTGACAAGAAAGTAGTAAGCATTGCTGATACTCCGGATGAATTTGTCGCCGCGATCGAACAATATTTATCAACTGAAAGAAGCAAGCGTTGGATAAGTGAAGTAGATGCTTTGTTAGAAACTATGTCATGGGATGATATATGGAAGCGTATGAATGAGCTTATGAATAAAACTATTAACACTAAAACTATTAATCATGAAAATCAATCACAAGCCTATGTTTGACTATTTAGTGGTAGGGGCCGGGTTTGCCGGTGCTGTCATCGCAGAGCGATTGGCAAGCCAGGCAGGTAAAAAAGTTTTAATAATTGATAAAAGAAATCATATTGGAGGAAATACATACGACTATTATAATAATGAAGGAATACTTGTACACTTATACGGTCCGCATATTTTTCATACAAATTGCAAAGAGATCTATGATTATTTAGGAAAGTTCACAACGTGGCGTCCGTATGAACACAGGGTACTGGCTAGTGTTGATGGAATGCTAGTGCCTATACCTATCAATCTTAACACAATTAATAGATTATACGGAACTCAGCTATGTTCATCTGAAGTTGAAAAATTTTTAGAAGACAGGGCAGAGAAAAAAGAAAGGATAGTGACTTCAGAAGATGTGGTGATAAATAAAGTAGGAAAAGAACTGTATGAAAAATTTTTCAAAGGGTATACAAAAAAACAATGGGGATTAGATCCAAGTGAATTGGATGCTTCCGTTGCTGCAAGAATACCAACACGAACAAATAAAGATGACAGGTATTTTACAGATACATACCAGGCTATGCCTCTTCATGGATATACAAAGATGTTTGAGAAGATGCTTTCTAATCCGAGAATAAAAGTAATGTTGAATACGGACTATAAAGAAATTGAAAGGATGATTCCGTATAAAGAAATGATCTATACAGGACCGATCGATTATTACTTTAATTATTGTTATGGAAAACTTCCTTATCGTTCTCTTGAGTTTAAATTCGAAACCGTAGAAACAGAATGTTTTCAACCAACAGGAACGGTAAACTATCCGAATGAACATCCTTATACAAGAGTAACAGAGTTTAAATACTTAACAGGCCAAAAGCATCCGAAAACAACAATGGTATATGAGTATCCAAAAGATGAAGGAGATCCATATTATCCTGTGCCTCGTCCGGAAAATGCAGAACTATATAAAAAATACCAGGCATTGACCGCAGGGCTGCCAAATGTTCATTTTGTTGGAAGATTAGCTACTTACAAATATTATAATATGGACCAAGTGGTTGCGCAATCATTAACCTTGTTTAAAAAAATAATCGGTACCAAAGAACAAGCAAATGGCACACAGATCAACGGACATAAATTACCAGCATTGCAATCCTGAGGTTTGGGGTGGAATTGAGTGTACGATCAACAGGGTGCAGGATGTTTTTCGGGACCAACTTTTATATTCAGGACATTATACAAGGCCTGGAGATATTGAACAGTTTGCGGAAATCGGCATTAAAAAACTAAGATATCCTATACTTTGGGAGCATCATCAACCCGAATCAAATAAAGCGATTGATTGGACGTGGACAGAAAAGCAACTCCATTCAATTCGCAGGAAGCATATTAAACCAATTGCAGGTTTGGTACATCATGGAAGCGGACCCGCATTTACTGACCTAACAGATCCTGAATTTCCTGACAAACTTGCTTTATATGCCAAAGCAGTTGCTAAAAAATTTCCATGGCTTGAATATTATACTCCCGTTAATGAACCATTAACTACCGCAAGATTCAGTGGGCTTTATGGTTTATGGTATCCTCATTGCAAAGATGAATTGATCTCTTATAAAATGCTCATCAATCAACTAAAAGGAGTTGTATTGAGCATGAAGGCGATAAGAAAGATAAATCCTAAAGCCAAACTCGTACAAACAGAAGATCTTTCTAAAACACACAGTACCGATCTGCTTTCTTACCAGGCAGATTTTGAAAATGAAAGACGCTGGCTTACTTATGACTTGTTATGTGGCAACGTAGATCAGCAACATTTTTTCTGGGATTATTTTATTTCAATAGGCATTGATATAAAAGACCTGGAGTTTTTTTTAGAGAACCCATGTCCTCCTGATATCATTGGCTTCAATTACTATGTAACCTCCGAAAGATATTTGGATGAAAACATTGAGAACTATCATTGTTCAACACATGGTGGTAATAATAAACATAAATATGCCGATGTTGAAGCAGTAAGAGTCAAAAAGTTTGCTGGTTTAAATGTTCTTTTAAAAGAAGCATGGGAGAGATATAAAATTTCAATTTCAATTACAGAAAATCATTTAAGCTGTACTCGTGAAGAGCAAATGCGTTGGTTCAAAGAAACATGGGAAGATTGTTGCAATTTAAAAAAGCAAGGCATTGACATAGTTGCTGTCACAGTATGGTCTTTACTTGGCGCTTTTGACTGGAACAGTTTGCTTACCTGTACAAATAATTATTATGAATCGGGTGCCTATGATATTGCAAACAATAAAATCAGAAAAACTGCTCTTGGTAAAATGGTAAATGCAATAGCCACAAGAGGAGAGTACCGTCATCCATTACTTGACATTAAAGGATGGTGGAATAAAAACAGAGATATGAATCAAATTATGACATCAAAGAAAGAAAATCGGCTTTTAATTATTGGAAAGAATGGGACTTTGGGAAATGCGTTTATTCGCATATGTGATCACCGTGCAATACCTTATGTTGCTTTAAGCAGGAAGGACCTGGATATTTCTAATGAACGTGAAGTAAGATCTATTGTAGATGAATATCGTCCATGGGGAGTTATAAACACAGCCGGATATGTAAAGGTGGATGATGCAGAAACTAATTATAATGAATGTTTTTCTGTTAACACGATCGCTCCCGGAATTTTGGCGAATACCTGTAATATAAGAGGTATTCGTTTTATGACGTTCTCTTCTGACCTGATCTTTGACGGTGCAAAAAAAACGGCTTACAATGAAAACGATATTGCAAAGCCATTAAGTATTTATGGAATAAGCAAAGCAAACGGAGAACAGGTTGTAAAAAAAGTAAACCCGGGATCATTGATCATTCGTACAAGTGCTTTTTTCGGGCCATGGGATCGCTACAATTTTGTATATACAATTTTAAATTCTCTTGAAAATGAAAGATCATATTCAGTAGCAAAAGATGTGATCGTATCACCAACCTATGTACCCGATCTTGCGAATACGGCAATGGATCTTTTTATCGATGAAGAACAAGGCATCTGGCATTTAAGTAATGAAGGAATGTTGAGCTGGGCAGATTTTGCTTCAGTGATCGCCGATAGAGGAGGGTATAAAAAAAGTAATCTTCTATTTAAAAGCCTGGATGAGATGGGATGGAAAGCACAACGACCTTTGAATAGTGCGTTGAAAAGCGAACGTGGAATAAAGTTACCTGTGTTGGAGAACGCTTTGGAACGATTTTTTGAGCATAGAACGGTTTAAAAGATATGATATATGGCGGGTAATAAATTTATGTTCGCTACAGGAATCGAAAATAGTTATCCAACAATTCAATTGCCTGATGGTTCTGCCAAGCGGATAGATGAAATGGAGAAAGGATTTCATTATCAAAATTGGAAAAAGGATTTTGAATTAGTGAAAGATATAGGGGTTGAGTTTTTACGATATGGCCCGCCATATTATAAAACACATTTAGGACCGGGTAAATATGACTGGTCTTTTGCTGATGAAACTTTTAATTACTTAAAAGAATTACATATAACGCCGATCGTTGATCTTTGTCATTTTGGAGTGCCTGATTGGATCGGCAATTTTCAAAATCCTGAATTCCCGAATTATTTTGCTGAGTATTCAAAAGCGTTTGCTACAAGATTTCCTGATCTGCAATTATACACACCGGTTAATGAGATCTTTATTGCGGCAATGTTTTCTGCCCAATATGGTTGGTGGAATGAAAGATTAAGATCGGATAAGTCTTTTGTAACTGCGTTAAAGCATCTATGCAAAGCAAATGTAATGGCGATGCATTCTATTTTACAAATTCAACCGGATGCGACATTTATACAAAGTGAATCTTCTGAATATTTTCACGCAATGGATCCATTGGCAGTTCCATTAGCAAGATTTCTTAATCAAAAAAGATTTCTTTCTCTTGATCTTACGTATGGTTATCCGTTAAATGTTACGATGTATGAATACCTACGTTCAAATGGAATGACCAGCGATGAATACTATTGGTTTACAAAAAACCAGGTGAAGGCAAAATGTATAATGGGAAATGATTATTATGTGACACATGAACATTTAGTTTTTCCAAATGGACATACGCAAGCTGCAGGTGAGATATTTGGTTATTATGTAATAACTAATCAGTATTACAGAAGATACAAGCTGCCAATAATGCATACTGAAACAAATATTAAAATGCCAGCTTGTAAGGAATGGTTGTTGAAACAATGGGCCAACGTTCATCGTTTGAAACATGATGGTATACCAATAATTGGATTTACATGGTATAGCCTCTGTCACCAGGTTGATTGGGATTCGGCTTTACGAAATGATGCAGGTGTAGTAAATGAATTAGGATTGTTTGATCTTAACCGCAAAATAATGCCTGTAGGTGAAGCCTATAAAACATTAATTGAAAACTGGAAGGAAGTATTAAACACTGAAAGCTACGGACTTGTTTTTGACAACTGGTGATCAACGCACAAATTCTATATCTTCTTTAATTATATCTGCAGTAAAATATGAAAAAAGTTGAGAAGCATTCATCTCATCATTTTTACCAGGCTCTGATATTCCTACTGACGGTTTTTCTTTAAATGGAACAATTGCGTCAATATTCAATGTTTTGAGGACTTTTATAAGCTTTGCTCTTTTTATTTTTTTTCTCATAGTATTTTTACTGCGATAATTATGCCTAAAATTGTGTTAATGAAACTCTCTAAAGAATATTTTCAACAATGGTGAAGATCATTCATAATAAAAAATTTACAATCACAAGAATGTAATCTTTTATAATTCGAAAAGATTTTTTTGAGAAATCTTGGAAGGAAAAAACTTGAAGTTAGTTCTAGAATTTTTTTGGGGAATTCGTTACACAAAATTTTGTTTATTCTTTTAATTCAGCAAAGAATTCGCATCTGCTGCTGAGTAATCCTTGATCACATTATATAAAGTGCCTCTTTCAACAGGCCTGCGTTTTACTTGCTTTATTAATGCAACTAATTCTTCTGTTGTCATAGAAGGAGTCTGCTCTTCTGCTCCGGCCATGCTATAAATTTTTGTTGTATCATCGATGGTGCCGTCGATGTCATTTACTCCAAATGATAAACTTAGTTGTGCATTTTGGCGACCAAGCATTGGCCAATATGCTTTAAGGTGAGGGAAATTGTCCAGGTAGATCCGGGCAACTGCATACATCTTCATGTCTTCCACTACGCTACTTTCATTTACATTACTCATGTCGTTATCCTTGTTGCGGAATTTGAGCGGAATGAAAGTATTGAAACCCTCGGTCTTATCCTGCAGACTTCTTAAGCGGCTCATATGATCAATACGATGAAAGTAATTTTCTATATGGCCATACAACATGGTAGCATTGGTATGCATGCCAAGTTTATGTGCTGCTTCATGAATTTTTAACCAACCTTCTGAATTTACTTTGTCGGCGCAGATCTTCTGTCTTATTTGTTCATCAAAAATTTCGGCGCCTCCACCCGGTAATGAA
>JBIOVR010000189.1:0-2538 GCA_044867875.1 Chitinophagaceae bacterium | reverse complement strand
TAAGCAAAATCTTCCAACCATTTATTCATAGCCCACCACCCAAGAGGGAAAGCGATCAATGCAGCAATGATCACAAGTACAAGAAATTCTTTTGACAATAACCCGACAACACTGCCAACACTTGCTCCCAACACTTTTCGAATTCCGATCTCTCTTGTTCTTCTTACAACTGTGAGAGTTGCTAAACCGAATAGCCCCATGCATGCAATAAAGATGGAAAGTGCAGAAGCTATTTGTACAATTGTAGCTGTTCTTTTCTCCTGGCGGTATTGTGAAGCAATAGTTTCGTCAAGAAAGCGGTATTCAAACTCCTGGTCAGGAGCTACTTGTTTCCAAACTTGTTTTAATGTAGCCAGGTTTGCATTCAGATTGCCAGCTCTTAATCTCACTGATATTCTTGGCTGTGCCGGAGCATTAAAACTTATATCATTGATTCGACGGAAAAAAGTGTCTGGTTTTATCACCATAGCGAGTGGTTGAACAGGTGTATGCAACGATTCATAATTAAAATCTTTTACCACGCCAATGATCTGCTGCTCTATTCTTCCTGGTAGTTTTTTTCCTATTGCATCTTTCCACCCAAACAATTTTAGCATGGCTTCATTCACGATCATTGATGAAGTGTAATCTGCCGGGTTATCTGCAGAAAATTCTCTGCCTTGCGCCATCTGAATTCCCATTGTTTTTAA
This sequence comes from Chitinophagaceae bacterium, assembly GCA_044867875.1. GTDB lineage: Bacteria > Bacteroidota > Bacteroidia > Chitinophagales > Chitinophagaceae > VBAS01. Next base: position 1,849 of record JBIOVR010000189.1, on the reverse strand, counting down.
AAAGTATGGATCAACTGCATTAAATTGAAAATTCCGATAAACATTTTTGTCATCACTGTAGCCAACGTTGATCCATGGCGTCTCTGAAAAACTCATCAGGGAGACTGTGGCTCCCATTACTTGTGGCTGTTTTAATAATTCGTTTCGATACAACTCAGCCAGTTCCATACCTTTTAATCTTGGTTTGTTAGTAGGCACAACAATGACTTGTTCTTTTTGATATCCAAGATCTTTATTCTGCAAATAGTCCAGTTGCCCACTGATCACAATAGTGCAGATGATCATTCCAATGGAAGTAACAAATTGTCCTGCGATCAGGCTCTTACGAAGTAGTCCTGAATTATTTGCAAGTTTCAGTTTTCCTTTTAGAATTTCAACTGGTCTGAAACCCGAAAGAATAATAGCGGGATAAATACCGGCTATCAAACCGATCAATATTATTATAAGCAAACAATAACCGATAAAGACAAGATCGAAATGTAAACTGAGCTGACGATTTGTTATCTGGTTAAATGGATTTACAAGCAATACTGATAAAACAATTCCTATAATTACAGAAATAACTGTAAGTAAGATTGCTTCACCCCAAAATTGCCTGACCAGTTGTTGACGTTCCGCTCCTAACACTTTCCGAACACCAACTTCCATAGCCCTTGTTGCAGACCTGCCAACCGAAAGTGTAATAAAATTGACGCAAGCAACAAGAAGAATAAGAATACCTATTGTTAAAAGTATATAAGAATATTTTGGGTTACTTATAGGCTCAATACCAGCAGGGATACTTGTATCAAGATGTATCTTAGTAATTGGTTGCAGGCTTACCATATATCCGCCTTCCTTATAATCCTCCCCAAGGTTTTGCTTAACCATAGAAGGAAATTTTTTAGTAAGTTTTTCTGCATCTATACCCTTCTTAAGCAACACATAGGTTTCTGAACTTACACTGAACCAGGCTCTCATTGCCCGTTCGCTAAAAATATATTTTGCATTGGAAAAAGGTATGAGAGCATTGTATTTGATACTGGATTCTTCAGGTGCCGATTTTACAATACCGGCAACTGAAAACACAACATATTCATTGCCCATTTGCATTTCAAGGTTTTTTCCAATTGCATTTTCTTTTCCAAAATATTTTTTTGCAGTATTTTCTGTAAGAAGAATTGAATTACTTGTTGGAAAAGGATTTTCCCTGTTGCCTTCAATAAACTTGAAATCGAAAATTCGAAAAAAACTGGAATCAACCATTCGAACATCTTCACTGAAAGATTGCTCACCTATTTTTACAAGAGGGCCAAAACTATAAATACGGCATGTTGATTCTATATCCGGAAAACTTCCCTGTAATCCGCCTGCGAGTGGTAAAGGAGTAACGATATCAATTATATCATCCATCCCTTCATTATGTTCCCTTACCCATGCCCTGTATATCCTGTCAGATTTGCTATGAAACTTATCATAACTGAATTCGCTACGAACAAACAGCATGATCAATACACAACAGCAAATACCGATCACAAGACCAAGAATGTTAATCGCTGTATATCCTTTATTTCTCAAAAGATATCGCATGGCAACTTTTAAATAATTTCTGATCATAAAAAATACATTTATTCAGTTCTTAATGATTTTACAGGATTTGCAATTGCCGCTTTTAGAGTATGAAAGATCACAGTCAGCAAAGTGATCATCAAAACCACGATTGCAGAAAATATAAATGGTCCGGCCGAAAGCCCGGTATTATATGGAAATATCTTTAGCCACTTATCCATAAAATACCAGGCAACTGGAAATGCGATCAAACAAGATAATCCCACCAACAGAACAAAATTCTTTGTCATCAAAGGAACTA
>JBIOVR010000188.1:0-5987 GCA_044867875.1 Chitinophagaceae bacterium | reverse complement strand
TATGAGATCACACAGCAATTACTTGATTCAATTCCTGAAAAAAATGTAGTGCTCACATTTGCCCCTGGTTTTAGCGGTAGCGGTGGAAGCAATGCAGCATTTGTAAGTATGGGTTTAGTAGACGCATCTGAAAGAAAAAGATCGCAGGATGATATCGCTCAGCAAATGAATCGCATGTTCCGCAGGTATAATAATCTCCGGGTATTTGCCACACAGGAACAAACGATCTCTGTTGGTCTTGGTGGTCGTGGAGCTAACCCTGTACAGTTCGTACTTCAGAATCTCAATTTTGAAAAGCTAAAAGAAAAAATTCCGATTTTCATGGAAGAAGTTCGCAAGAACCCAACTTTTTTGAATCCGGATATAAACTTAAAATTCAATCAACCGGAATTACAAATAACGATCGACAGGCTAAAAGCAAATGAACTTGGTGTGTCAGTACAAGATATTTCTACCACGCTGCAGCTAGCGTTAAGCGGACGTCGCTTTGGGTATTTTATCATGAATGGAAAACAATACCAGGTAATAGCGCAGGTTGACAGAAGAGACCGTGACGATCCATTAGATCTTAAAGGATTTTTTGTTCGAAATAGTCGCGGCGATCTTATACAACTTGACAACGTAGTGAAGATGGAAGAAATGGCAAATCCACCAAGCATTCTGCACTTCAATCGTTTCAAAAGTGCTACAATACAGGCTGGACTTGCCCCCGGAAAAACAATTGGTGATGGAATTAAGGAGATGGAAAAAATTGCCGACCAGGTGTTGGATGAATCATTTGAAACTTCATTGGCGGGTGCTTCCAGGGATTTTGCTGAGAGTTCTTCCAATACTTCTTTTGCATTTATACTGGCTTTAGTGCTTATCTTTTTAGTTCTTGCTGCACAATTTGAAAGCTTTATCGATCCAATAATTATTATGATCACTGTATTCTTAGGACTTGCCGGTGCTGTTCTTAGCTTGTGGTTATTCGGACAAACGATCAATATCTTTTCACAAATTGGCGGCATCATGTTGATCGGCCTGGTAACTAAGAACGGTATCCTGATAGTTGAGTTCGCCAATCAAAAAAGAAGAAGAGGTGAACAGAAAATACCTGCAGCCGTTGATGCAGCCGTTTCACGTTTGCGTCCTATCCTGATGACAACTCTTGCCACTACATTGGGAGCATTACCAATTGCACTGGCATTTGGTTCTGCAGGTAAAAGCCGCGTGCCACTTGGTATTGTTATTGTTGGTGGTATGCTCTTTGCACTTGTGCTTACTTTATATGTAGTACCGGCATTATACTCATATCTTTCTTCAAAAAAGAAAGCCAGCAATCTTGATACTGAATTGGCAGTTGCAGATCTGAAGGAAGCACATGATTAATTTTGGTAACCAAACTAATCAATTCTATTAAACTATGTTGCGTCGCACTCTTCTACGTTCGGTTCTATATTCAGCTTTTTTCCTGTTAGCATGTTCATCACATGCACAAAAATTATTGACGCTGGAGGATGCCGTAAGCCTTGCGCTTAAAAACAATTACGATATTCAGATCTCAAGAAATGATTCAGCCATTGCAGCGCTGGACTATTCTTACCGCAATTGGTTGTTTGCACCCAGGTTGAATGCTACTGTTAGTAATATTTGGAATAATAACCACCAGAACCAGGAATTTTCCAATGGCACCAAAAGAGAAGGTGATGTAAAAACAGATAACCTCTCAGGCTCTGTCAATTTAAGCTGGCTATTATTTGACGGTGGTAAAATGTTTGTAACCCGTAACCAGGCGGAGGAACTTATTCGGCTCGGTGAATTGGGTATAAAAGACCAGGTAGTTAATACAGTGTCTCAAGTCATTAACTCTTATTACATAATTGTGCGACAGAAACAACAATTAAAAGCAATTGAAGAGCAAATGAGCATTAGCCAAACCCGTGTTGACCTCTCCCAGCGCCGGCTTGAAATTGGAGTTGGAGCAAAACCGGATGTATTACAGAGCAAGGTGGATCTGAATGCACAGATAGCTTCCCGGTTTCGCCAGCTTACATTGATCGAGGAGTTGAAAGAAAGGCTAAATCAAACGATGAATGCTGCAATTGGTATCAATTATGAGGTTAGCGATTCCATTCCATTCAACAACAATTTAACCCTTGCGCAGATCCAGAACAATTTTGAGGAGACAAATACAACCCTGCAGCTCCAGAAAAAAAATATTGACCTTGCAGAATTGACAATAAAATCAAGAAAGGCAGACCAGTTCCCTCTTATATCATTTAATTCAGCTTATAACTACAACCGTACTAATAATGATGTTACTTTAAATACTGCCCTGCCATTGTACAATCGTAACCAGGGATTCAATTATGGACTCACTGCCTCGATCCCGATCTTAAATTATCGTAACACCAACCGGCTTATAAAGCAGTCAAAGCTTGATTTGAGTTATCAGCAACTTGTTTATGAAAGTCAGAGATCAACTTTAAATCTGAATGTCCTTAACTTCTTTAGAGAATATGAACTTCAGAAAAAAATGCTTGAACTAGAAGAAACCAATATTTTGCTGGCCAAAGAAAATGTAAGTATACAGCTCGAATTATTCCGTCTCGGTTCATCTACTATCATTCAGTTAAGAGATGCGCAGTTTAGTCTTGCAGATGCTTATGACAGGTTGATCGCGGCTCGTTACAACACCAAGCTTGCAGAAACAGAACTAATGAGATTGAAAGGCGAGCTTATTAGATAGTTTGTAGTTTTATAGTTTGTGGTTTGTAGTTAATTTTGGGCAAACCATAAAGCTATGGCCACCATCCAACGGTTTGAAGATTTAGAAATATGGAAAAAATCCAGATTACTTTCCAATAATATCTATCCACTTACTTTTATCGAACCAATTGCAAGCGACTTCAGAATAAAAGATCAAATACGTGGGAGTGTCGGCTCAATAATGGATAATATTGCTGAAGGGTTTGAAAGGGGAAGCAAACTTGAATTTATTAATTCTCTCACAATTGCTAAAGGTGAAACCGGCGAATTAAAATCACAGCTTTACCGTTGCCTTGACAATAAGTATATCTCTCAAAAAATATTTGATGAATTGTATAATTTAGCAAATGAGTTGACAAAAATGATCACTTCATTTATAAGCTATTTAAATAAATCAAAAATTAAAGGCCAAAAATTTAAAAACCGGGATCAGAATGGCTAAAATAAAAACTACAAACCACAAACTACAAACCATTCAGGTTGGAATAATAATGGGCAGCGATAGTGATCTTAACGTCATGCAAGCTGCCTCGGATCTGCTCAAAGAATTTGGAATAGCTCATGAAGTGACTGTTGTATCTGCACATCGTACACCGCTTCGCATGGTTGACTATGCAACAAAAGCCAAAAAAAGAGGATTAAAAGTAATTATAGCCGGTGCAGGTGGGGCCGCACATTTACCGGGAATGGTAGCATCTATAACTTCATTGCCAGTCATTGGAGTGCCGATCAAATCATCAAACTCAATTGACGGCTGGGATTCTGTTCTTTCTATTCTTCAAATGCCAAACGGTGTTCCGGTTGCTACCGTTGCTCTCAATGCAGCAAAGAATGCAGGTATATTAGCTGCTGAAATTATTGGCGCATTTGATGCAAATGTTTCTAAGAAGGTAACCACTTTCAAAAACTCGCTGAACAAAGATGTATTAAAGAAGGTGGAGAAGATGAAGAAGGCGGGTTGGGAGAATAAGTTTGATTAAGTGAGAACCACGATTTAAAAGATTTTTTTTCGATTATGAGGAAATTGGGGAACATTATACACTTCGCTTTTATTCCCTTTCTATTTTATTCTTGTAGCAGTAAGAAAACTTCTTCTGATGTTCAAATAAAAAAACTCGATTACCCATCCGCTTCCTCAATAGAATATTTTGATAAAAAGTTATACGTGATGGGTGATGATGCAACAAACTTATTGGTGCTGGATACAAATCTTAATCATATTGATTCCATTCCATTTCTCACCTATCCCGGGAAAAGAATTCCAAAAGATATTAAACCCGATCTCGAAGCTTCTGTTTTAAATACTGATAATTTATTTCTCCTCGGTTCAGGCTCTTTATCACCTCATAGAAATTCCGGGTGGAAATATAATTTGAGAACAAAAGTTAAAGACAGCATCAACCTTGAACCATTGTATTTAAAAATAAAAGAAAAAGGCATAGAGCAAATAAATATAGAGGGTGCTTGTCTTCTATCCGGGAAACTAATTCTTGTAAGCAGAGGGAACAAAGATTACCGTTATAATCATTTTATCATCACCGATGAGCAATCATTGACTGCTGATAGCAGTTTTCAAGTTTCAATTATCCCATTTGAAATTCAAAAAGATACGGCTTCATTTAAAGGCATTTCAGGATTATGCTATGTAAAGGAAAGTAATCAATTGATAATGACTGTATCAACAGAAGACACAAGAGATACCTATACCGATGGAGCTATTGGCAAAAGTTATTTATGGATCATAAATAGTTTTTCAAATAAATTAAATAGTAAAACGATCGGGGCGGACAAAATAATTGAACTTGAAGAAATAGACCCTCGCTTTAAAAATCAAAAAATAGAATCAGCAACAGTGATCGGGGAAACAAGTAAGATGATCAATATTGTATTAGTTGCAGACAATGACGATGGCAGTAGCACGATTTTTAAGATGAGTATAAATAAAGATTGAAAATCACTTTTCTAACATTACTACAAACTCCTGCTCAAGGTTCAGAGAGTGTTCATACAGTTTGCCAATGAAGTCTCTCCCCCATTTTGCATAATAATAGCTCATATTATCTATTCTTTCCTGCAAACCATTCTTTGGGAATAAATGCTCTTTAATGGTATTGATCTGTCTTTGCTGGTCGGCAAACTTTCTTTTCTCTGCCCGCAACATCTTCTTTTCAAGTTCTTGTAAGCTTTGCACTGTTCTTAGCTTTAAAGCTTCCACATGCTTTTCCAATGTGATATCTACCGCTGAAGCTTGCTTTTTAAAACTTTCATAAAGCTGCTCAAGTTCAGATAATGATCCGTTCAACTTTACTTCATTCTTGCTTTCATTCATCACGATGCGGTTCAGTAATTCTTCCTGCGATAAAAACATATCCTCGATCGAAAATCCAAGTTTTGCGATCTTTTCCTGCCAGTTTTTTTCAACAACTAAAAAAGAATTGCGCAACACCAGCATCGGGAAAGGAATTTTATAATGGCTAAACAGGTCTTTCAACTGTAACCAATAAGCCGTTTCACCACCACCACCAATAAAAGCAAGATTGGGGAGTATCGTTTCCTGGTAAAGTCCGCGAAGAATAACATTTGGACTAAAGCGATCAGGGTATTCATTCAACTCCTTAAGTAGATCTCCCTCCGAAAATCTCTCTTTCCCATTCACTACTCTCCATTCACCATTTACCATTTCAATTCTCTCACGAATGTTATCCTTTAAATAAAATAAATTGACTTCTCTTGGGTTGGCTTGTACTTTATATCCCGCATTACTCAATTTCTCTGCAGTGTTCTCAACAATACTTGATGCGGTTTGATTCAAAAGATCATCTTTGAAGATCGGGATCATTTGTTTCTTCAACTCAGCATTATCTGGTAATAACACAACCAAACCGTATTCACCAAATAATTCATTAACTATTTTAAAAGTTGAAGATTGAATTGTTTCTCCTTCTTTATAGCATTCTTTCATTAGACCGGTGATCTCTTTTCCAAATAGCAAAACCGATAGCTGACCTTCCATTAATCCGATCAGTTTGATTAACTCCTTGTCTACCTTCATTCTTCCAACTGCACCAGTTTGTTTTGTGTTCCATGTAAGCTTTTCGCCTCCAACATATACATGATTCAGTTCATCAAGATCAGCATCTTCACTGCCGATATAAAAAACAGGAACAAAGTTATAATCGGGTAAATTAGTCTTGCAATATTCTGCCAGCTTTATTGTATGCAATATTTTATAAATA
>JBIOVR010000187.1:0-4559 GCA_044867875.1 Chitinophagaceae bacterium | reverse complement strand
CTGAATCTGACTCTTTTACTTCCGGTAATTTGGTTAAAAGAAAGCCGATAGTAACGATGACAACAACAGCAGCTATTATTAAATAAGGAATTTTTACAGTGTCGGCCTCCGACTGCAAATACGCATTGAGTGTCCCATTCGCGGCCATTTGATTCAGTTCTTCTTTTGTATGCTCAACACCTGATAAAATAAATTTACCCCCGATAAGTGGGGCTACGAATGCACCAACTCCATTGAATGATTGTGCAAAATTTAATCGCTGTTCCGAAGTTTCTTTCGGCCCTAATATTGAAATGTATGGGTTCGCAACAGTTTCAAGAAAGGTAGCACCTGAAGCAAGTATGAATAATGCTGCAAGAAATAAACCGAATGTTCTACCTGATGCTGCAGGTATGAATAATAATGCACCTGCTGCATAAAGACATAATCCAATTATAATTCCTTTCTTATATCCATATTTATGCATCACTAATCCCGCCGGAATGGCAATAGAAAAATAACCCAGGTAAACAGCAAGATCAATGAACGAGGATTGTGTATCGCTAAGCTGACAAGCTTTTTTTAAATGCGGGATCAGGATCGGGTTTGTATTATGCAAAAAAGCCCAGAGGAAAAAAAGACTGGTGACAAGTATAAAGGCAAAAAGAAAAGAGTTCCTGGTCTGATTCATATAGCTGGTTGATTAATGAAATAATAAAGCCGCCGGTATCACTTCTTTTTTTCCGCCTTCTGGTTGCAATGAAATTTTTAATGAATTGCCACCACCACTATCAAAGTAAAGAACTTTTATTTTATGAAACCCTTTTTTCAAAGCTGCTTTGCCGTTTTTCTCTACGTTTCCATGGTCGCCGTCATTATTCACTATTTCTTCATCATCTATATAAAGCATGCTGCCATCATCTGAATCAGTAAAGAAAGTATAAATGCCATCTTTATCAATTTTTATATACCCACTGAATTCAAATGCAAATTTATCAGTGCGTTGTTTTTTATTATTTGAAATTATATCAGCTATCCCGGTTGATGTCGGATTATTATTAATAGAGCTAAGATCGATTTTTCCTGCTGGTTCAAAATATCGATAAGCAATGCCTGGTTTTGCATTTGAAGCTTTTATCGCATTCTTCCATTCATATGTCTTTATTTCTTTTGTGGATATAGCACTTGGAATTAGTTCCTGAGAACTTGCAGATGAACCGTTCATCATTGTAACGGCTTTTATGGTTATTGTTTTTTCTGCCATAAACGGACCTTTATATAAAATAGATGACCGATCCGGATTGGACCCGTCAATGGTATAATAGATTACGTTTGCCATGTCTGTATTTATAGTCACAGTTGGCTTCATTACATTCTTTGAATAATCGGTTTTGATTTCTGGTTTTGATGCATACCTGCCAAAATTTTCGATCTTCACTGCATAAGAATATGGCGATGTTATTTTATTAGGATTATATTCCGGTAAACTGATCTCGGCATTTGCTCCCGATTGTTTCCATTGCAAATTGTCTTTTGTAGAAAGAAAACTGATCTTAGCTCCTGCCGGCAGTGTTACATCTTTTAAAACAAGTTTTCTATTATCAGGATACTTTGGAAAAATGGCGAATAGATCATTGTTTGTTGGATTATAAGTATAAAAAACTTCTTTCACTGCATATCCGGGAGCGGGATCAACAGTGAGCTTTAGCATGATATCGCCTTGGCCTTTCCAATCTTTTTTTCCATCGCTCCATTGAAATGGCGTTTTCCATTTTCTTGTATTATAGATCGCTTCACCATTTATATTCATCCATTCTCCCATTTCCAATAATCGTTCCTGCATGATCGGTGGAATTTTCCCATGCTCATCGGGACCAATATCGAGTAAAAAATTTCCGCCACGACTTACTTTATCAATCAATGCAATTACCAATGATTGGGTAGAATTATAATCCCATGCATCTTCTTCGCGATTATAACCATAGCTATACCCCATGCCGCGACTTTCTTCCCAATCATGATCTTCAAAATCAAGATTGGGTTGATATTCCGGAGTATAAATACCACCATGATTAAAACGAACTCCCGCACCCCAGCGATCGTTCACTATCACTTTATCTTTCACCGGGCTTTCATTGTAAAGCCATGCGAGAAATTCCTGGCTCTTCCATGTTTCAGCAGACGCATCCCAATCCCCATCTGTCCAAAAAACTTCTGGTTGATAATTATTGATGAGCTCTTTCATTTGTGGCCATACATGCTCCGCTGCATATTTTTTCGGATCACTTTTCCAAAGCGGATTGAACCATTCGTACAATGAATAATACATTCCCGCATGTACAGAAGTTTTGCGAACCGCTTTAAAAAGATCTCCGATCAAGTCTCTTTGCGGACCAATATCTTTTGCATTCCATGGAAAGCCCCATGCTTTATTGGTGTTTTGATTTGGCCACAATGTAAACCCGTCATGATGTTTTGATGTAAGCACTATATATTTTGCTCCGGATGCCTCAAACAATTTTGCCCAATTATCTGGGTTAAATAATTCCGCTTTGAAATCATTAGCAAGATCATAGTAAGTTCTGTTCCCAAATTTTGCTTTATGAAATTTTTGTCTTGCCGTATCTGTAGTTTGTAAACCTTGTTGATACCATTCTGCATAACTGCCTTTAGTACTCCAGCCCGGAACTGAATAAACACCCCAATGAATAAAGATGCCAAATTTTGAATCCTTGAACCATTGTGGTGTTGGGCGTTTATCAAGAGACTCCCAATTGGGCTGATAGTTCTGTGCTGATAAATTAATAGCTAAACACAACAGGCAAAATGCACTAAAATTTTTCATGAAACGATGCGGAGATTTGGCGCTAAAAGTAAAGCATTGGCCTGAACCAATCTAAAATTGGCGCAACCGTTTGCCGCATTGACTTACCTTTGCGCCGATATTTTAAAATCAAATAAATTATATGGATTACAGGATAGAGAAAGATACAATGGGCGAGGTAAAGGTCCCGGTTGATGCGTATTACGGAGCGCAGACTCAACGTAGTATAGATAATTTTAAGATCGCACAGGATATTAATCGTATGCCCAAAGAAATTATAAAAGCTTTCGCCTATTTAAAAAAGGCGGCAGCTATTACAAATCTTGAAGCTGGCGTTTTACCCAAAGAAAAATCTGACCTGATCGGAAAAGTTTGTGATGAAATATTAGAAGGAAAGCTTGATGCCTATTTTCCATTGGTAGTTTGGCAAACAGGAAGTGGTACGCAAAGTAATATGAATGTGAATGAAGTAGTAGCTTATCGCGGTCATGTGATCTATGGAGGAAATCTCTCTGACAAAGAAAAAATTTTACACCCCAATGATGATGTAAATAAATCCCAATCTTCGAATGATACTTTCCCTACAGCCATGCATATCGCAGCATATAAAATTTTAATTGAAACAACTATCCCGGGAATTGAAAAGCTAAGAAATACGTTAGCAGAAAAAAGTAAACAGTTCATGAAAGTGGTGAAGATCGGCCGTACTCATTTTATGGATGCCACTCCACTTACAGTTGGACAGGAATTCAGTGGTTATGTATCCCAACTTGATCATGGATTAAAAGCAATTAAAAATACCTTATCACATTTAAGTGAATTGGCTTTAGGTGGAACAGCGGTAGGTACTGGTATAAATACACCTGACAATTATTCTGAGAATGTTGCAAAGCATATTGCAAAACTTACAGGACTACCATTTGTAACTGCTGAAAATAAATTTGAAGCATTGGCTGCACATGATGCGATCGTGGAAGCACATGGCGCATTAAAAACGATTGCGGTAAGCTTAATGAAAATCGCAAATGATATTCGTATGCTTTCAAGTGGGCCACGCAGTGGCATTGGAGAAATTTTTATTCCTGATAATGAACCAGGATCTTCGATCATGCCGGGGAAAGTAAATCCAACACAATGCGAAGCGTTGACAATGATCGTTGCTCAAGTTTTGGGTAATGATGTGGCAATTAATATTGGTGGCGCCACCGGTCATTTTGAATTGAATGTTTTTAAGCCAGTAATGATCTATAATTTTCTGCACAGCGCAAGATTGATCGGTGATGGCTGTGTTTCTTTTAATGATAAATGTGCTGTCGGGCTTGAACCCATCGAAGCAAATATTAAAAAGCATGTTGATAATAGTTTGATGTTAGTAACGGCATTGAATACTAAAATTGGCTATTATAAAGCAGCAGAAATTGCACAAAAAGCACATAAAGAAGGAACAACATTAAAAGAAATGGCAGTGAAATTGGGTTATGTTACTCCTGAGCAATTTGATGAATGGGTAAAACCTGAAAATATGGTTGGAAAACTCAATTAAAAAAAGAACTAGAAAATATACGAAGACTGGCGGGGTAGATTTCCCCGCTTTTTATTTAAAAATTACCTATGAGTCACACCATAAAGTTTATAATTTAACGTTTCCAATATCTATGAAACTTTTACTTAAAAATCCATCCACTATGAAAAGCCAAGGCCAGCCCCACTTTTATTTTTCTGCCTATCCTCTTAAGGTTATAAAAGAACAGGAATC
>JBIOVR010000186.1:0-4437 GCA_044867875.1 Chitinophagaceae bacterium | reverse complement strand
TTTGCATTTACTTATCCTGCTGTTGCTCCGGCACTTAAAAAAGATTTTCCAGAGGTTGAGGAAGCAGCACGTTTTCGCAGGCAGGGTGGTATAGTTACTTATAAAGATCAAAAGATAATCGAACCTGGAACTCTTTATTATGCGGATGGATCTTTGTTCAATATTTTTTCATTTCGTTTTGTCAAAGGAAATGCTGCAACGGCTTTTAAAGAATTGAATGATGCCGTAATAACAGAAGAAACAGCAAAAAAATATTTTGGTAACGAGGATCCGATTGGTAAACCAATTCATTATCGCAATGAGGATTATATCGTAAAAGCAGTGTTGGAAGATCTACCTGCTAATTCGCATATCCGTTTCAATATTATTCTGAACTATGAAAAATACATACAGCTGACACAGGGTGCTGCAAATACAAGCTGGGGATGGTCTGACTTTTATACGTATGTGTTATTAAAACCCGGAGCCAATCCAAAAAAATTGGAAACAAAATTTCCTGCATTTGCCGAACGATACATGGGCACTGATATGAAAACTCGTGATTATCAGAATTCATTTTACCTGCAGCCGTTAAAGGATATTCATCTTCGTTCTAAGTATGATTATGAAATGGCCGGCAATGGAAATTTCTCTTATCTCAAATATCTTGGGATAGCCGCTTTATTCATACTCTTTATTGCATGGATCAATTATGTAAATCTTTCAACAGCGCATTCTCTTGATCGTTCGAAAGAAGTTGGGATAAGAAAAGTTGTTGGTGCCGGAAAGTTTCAGCTTGTCCGCCAATTCTTAACCGAATCTTTTTTTCTAAATATCATTGCGATAATAATTGGTATCCTGGTTTTCAGGTTAACACTTCCGGCTTTTTCCACTCTTGTAGGAAAAGATCTTGATAGTTTAATAGTTGGTGATTGGAAATTTTGGTTGTTTGTGATCGTTATTTTTTTGCTGGGAACATTGCTTGCAGCTTTTTATCCTGCATTTGTTCTTTCTTCTTTCCAGCCAATTTATTCAATTAAGACTTCACAAGGTGCTTCAGGAATCAAAGGAGGGAAAGATCTTTTAAGAAAATCATTAGTGGTTTTACAATTTATTGCAGCGATCGTTTTGATCACAGGCGCCCTTGGTTTTTATAAACAGCTTCATTATATGCAAACCCGTGATCTCGGGGTAAACATCAAACAGACTTTAGTGGTTCAGCAAACAGCGAATACAGATAGCTCAAGCATTCCATCATTTAATTCTTTTATTAATGATATGGTGGCTAATCCCGCAGTTCAGTCTGTTACAGCATCTACTTCAGTGCCGGGAGGAGAAGTTGGCGGATCGTCTGATTATGCTTTGAAGAATTCGCAATCAGGAAAGCGATGCAGGAACTTTGGTGTTGATAATAAATTCATCGATGCTTATGGATTAAAGATCGTTGCCGGTAGAGGTTTTTCAAACGATAGACCCGCGGTTGATACAAATGTTTTGGTCAATATTATTCTTAATGAAACGGCTGTTAATGTTTTTTGTTTTGCGAAGAACGAAGATGCCGTAGGCCAATATATAGATGGCGATGGGTTTCATTTCAAAGTGATAGGCGTAGTGAAAGACTATCACCAGGAATCTTTGCAAAATAGTTTTGACCCGATCGTTTTCTATCCTGAAGAGGAAAGAAACCTCGGAAATTTTTCTTTGAAGATGAATACAACTAATCTTTCTGCATTCATGGATTTTGTTAAACAGAAATGGAGTACTCATTATCCACAAAGTCCTTTCCGCTTTTTCTTTTTGGATGAACAGTTCAATGCACAATACAAAACTGATAGACTATTTGCAACAGTGCTTTGGCTGTTTACAGCAATTGCAATTGTTATCGCATGTCTTGGATTGTTTGGCTTATCACTATTTACAATTGCAAAAAGAAATAAAGAGATCAGCATTAGAAAGGTGTTGGGAGCAACATTATTCCAGATCACCAGTATGATCACCAAAGACTATTTGAAACTAGTGTTACTGGCGGGTGTTGTTGCGTTGCCCGTTGCATATATACTGGTAAATAACTGGCTGCAGGATTATGCTTTTCATATAGGGATCGGCATCTGGTTCTTTATTTTGCCAATACTGATGATCATCACGATCGCTGTATTAACCGTATTATACCAATCGTTAAAAGCAGGCATTACTAACCCGGTTAAGAATTTACGTTCACAATGAAATTATTGAAGAAAAAAACATTAAGAACAGAATAAAAGTATTGCTCATGATAAAGAATCTTCTTCTTGTTGCGCTGCGTAATTTTAAAAGAGACAAGTCGTATAGTTTGCTTAATATATTAGGCCTAACAATTGGAATTACGTTCAGCCTGTTTTTGATCTTTTATATTAAGGACGAATTGAGTTATGACCGGTACAATGAAAAAGCCGGCCGGATATATCGTATTAACGCACATATAAAAGAAGCGGATAAAGACACAATGAGATGGGCCGTCACGCCGTTCCCGATGGCGCCTGCCCTGGCAAATGATTATCCTGAAGTCGAAGAGGCAGTTCGATTTATCAACAATGGTAAGGCAATGTATAAGAATGGCGATCTGCGTATATATGAAGACAAAGTATTTGTCGTGGATAGCAATCTCTTCAGAGTTTTTACTTATAAGTTTTTAGCAGGCGATCCGCTCACCGCATTAAAAGATCCTAAAACAATGGTGCTAAGCCGGTCAGTGGCCAAAAAGTTTTTTGGCAATACCAACTGTGTTGGTAAAACGCTTGAGAATGCAAGCGGTGATGTATATAAGATAACTGGTGTTATTGAAGACGTTCCTAAAAACTCACATATCCTTTTCAACATTTTGATTTCACGAAGCTCTTTGCCGGCTGATTTTGCCAGGAGCTGGGGAGGCTTTGGTTTTTATACCTATGTTTTATTAAAGCCCAATACCAACGTCGCCATTTTTGAGAAGAAACTGCAGCCAATGTATGACAAATACCTGGCTTCCCTTTTTGCCCAATATAATATTAAGATGAGGTTTGGGGCGCAGCCGATTACCTCTATTCATTTACACTCTGATATGGCGAATGAGCCTGAAGAACTTGGCAGCATGTCATATATCTATATTTTTTCTGCAGTTGCGTTTTTCATGTTGCTTATTGCCTGTATTAATTATATGAATCTCACGACCGCACGTTCGGCAAGAAGAGCCAAAGAGATCGGCATTCGTAAAGTAACAGGTTCTTCGAAGCTTCAATTGATCTCGCAATTTCTCATTGAATCTACACTAACAGCAGTTTTTGCATTAATACTTTCGTTTGGGCTAATTGCATTGCTCTTACCTACATTCAACTCGTTGTCTGGGAAATTCATTTCTTTTGAAACGTTGTTTAAACCCGATACGATACTGCTCATGTTAGCAGTCATTTTATTTGTCGGGGTCGTGGGTGGAAGCTATCCTGCTTTCTATCTTTCAAAATTTAATCCTGTAAGTGTTTTAAAAGGAAGTTTATCAAAAGGGTCAAGCAATGTGGCTCTCAGGCGTATTCTTGTAGTTGTCCAGTTTTCCATATCAATGATCATGCTTATCTGCACATGGATCGTATATGATCAGCTAAAATATCTCCGTAACAAAGACATGGGTTTTAACAAAGAACAGGTCCTGGTTGCAAACGCAAATTCGAATAACGATATACGAAGTAAAATTCTTGCGTTTAAAAATGAAATGCGTTCAAATCCGCAGGTTCTTGCTGTTAGCACTTCGCAGGCTGTACCGGGAAATGGGGTCAATTTTAATTTATTCACTATTGAATCCAAAAATGGATGGGTTGATAAAGGAGTTGATTGTTATGCAGTAGATGAAGATTATTTCAAAACACTTGGGATGAAAATTGTTAAGGGCAGGAATTTTACAGGTTTATCTGATACGCTGCGAAGCATTATTGTAAATGAAAACATGGTAAAAGAATTTGGATGGGCAGAAAATGCGATGGGCAAAAGAATAAAATTTCCGGATGATACGACTGGAAATTATTTTGAAGTGGTTGGTGTTGTAAAAGATTTTAATCAAAAATCCTTGTATAACCCGATCACTCCGTTGATCTTATTTTATGCTCCGAACAATAATTCTATACAGGTGAAATTAAACGCTGCTAATATACCGCAAACGATCGCTGGCATTGAAGGAAAATGGAAAGCAGCTTTCCCGGAACTGCCTTTTCAATATACATTCCTTGATCAGGATTTTAATTCGCAGTATGCAGCTGACCAGAAAAGGGGCAAGATCTTCACTGCCTTTTCCATATCGACAATACTTATCACTTGCCTCGGGTTGTTGGGATTGATAGCCTTTACGACACAACAAAGACAAAAGGAAATAAGCATACGAAAAGTCATGGGTGCAAAGGCCGGGCAGTTAGTTCCTTTGATGACAAAGAATTTTGTTCTGTTGGTGGGATTATC
>JBIOVR010000185.1:0-6706 GCA_044867875.1 Chitinophagaceae bacterium | reverse complement strand
TTCATAACACTGGCTTTTGGTATTGTATCTACAATTTTCAATTACCGTGCCAGTTGAATTAAGAATGAGAACAAGTGTTTGCGAGGAAACAGCACAGACTGCTAAAAACCAGTATCTTGAATTGATTGATTTTTTTAATAAACTATACTTTCACATAGATCTTCTTTTTATCCATCCACCAGCAAATAAACCACATGAAAGTAATAACACAAATGGCATAGGCAAGAGAACCATTCTCTGCTGCACCAGGAATATGAATGAGAATTTTTTTGTAGAGCCAGTTCCATGGATTTACACCATCCCCCAATTTTATTAATGCAAGAGTTCGTGGCAAAAAAGCACTGAGAGCAAAAACAAATAATGCGTTTTTACCAAACACATCAAAAAATTTGCTAAGCCAACCTTTCATATTATTGTATTCTATCAGATAGATCATGGTGGCAATAGTGATCGTGGCAAGACCGGAAGTATAGATCGTGTAAGAACTGGTCCATATCTTTTTATTAATAGGAAAAACCATGTCCCAGCAAAAGCCAGTAACAAGCATTGCAACACCGGCAACAAATAGTCCACTTAGCATCTTATAAGGATTCGGCAAACCAACTGTTGAGTTCTCAAATTCAAATTGTGGAATTTCTACCCCTTTACTTTTCTTTTGGATATAATCTCCAACAACATATCCGAATATTACTTGCACAATTGCCGGTATCGTACTCATTAATCCTTCGGGATCAAAAGCGATCCCTTCTTCTTTATACATATGTGTTTCACTAAGAATTGCTTTATCTATACCAGTTCCGAACCAGCCTAGCAGACTATAAGGGTCTGCTGGATTTGCAACATAGCAAAGCACCCAATAAATAAGTAGTAAAATAAGTCCGGCTAAAAAGGCTTTTCTCACTTTTAGATAGTATATAATAATAGAAGCGAAAAAATAACACAATGCAATTCGCTGCAAGACGCCCAATACCCTAACACCTTTTACAACTTCTACTATTTCACCAACTTTGTTTTTTGTATAGTCTATCCAAGTAAAGCCTTTGAATATTGTTTCTTTTTGAAAATCATTTGTTCCTTCAATGACCCTGTTCACTTCAGTAACAAAAGGCCACCAATTCAAAAAAAGGCCGATCAAAAATATTAACATTGTTCTTTTTAAAACTTTTTTCCAAAACATAGAATCACCACCGGCTTCCAGTTTTGGCATTATAAATGCAAGAGCATTGCCCACAGCAAATAAAAAAAATGGGAAAACGAGATCGGTTGGCGTTAGTCCATGCCAGGGAGCATGCTCAAGTGGGCTATAAATATGAGCCCAGGTGCCGGGATTATTTACTAATATCATCAGGCACACAGTTGCACCACGAAATACATCAAGAGAATAAAAACGTTGGGTCAAAGCAATCGGTTTTGCGCTAAAGGTAATTTAAAAGAGATAAGGCGTTAAACTACAATTTCAGGGTTAGATAATCGAATTATAGTTATTAACTCGTGGGAACAAATCATTCAGAATCCGACGGGTTTGCTATATCCTCAGTCACATTTCACCCTATATTTGCAACCGAATCGAAATTGCCCATTTCGATTCAAAAGCCATCTGTTAACCAGTCGTATGAAAACTAATCATGTGACTGAGATGGCGAAGCCGTCAAAAAAAGTTCTTGTGAGTTTAAGGAAATGGTTAGCCGTATACACACGGCCAAGATGGGAAAAAAAAGTAAACCAGCTGCTTGCAGATAAAGGAGTAGAAAGATATTGCCCACTTAATAAAGTAAGAAGAAAATGGAGCGACCGCGTGAAAGTGGTGGAAGAGCCACTGTTCAAGTCTTATGTTTTTGTGAAAGTGAATGATGAAGACCGGACAGAAGTAAGAATGACTCCCGGAGTTATCAATTTTGTATACTGGCAGGGAAAACCTGCGGTAATAAAAGAAAAAGAGATCAATGCTATTAAGAAGTTTTTGGATGAATATGAGAATGTAGAGGTAAAGCCAATTGAGATAAAAGTGAATGAGCGGGTGAAAATAACGACGGGACCTTTAATGGACCAGGAAGGGCAGGTGTTGGAAGTAAAACATAAAAAAGCAACAGTAGCGATCGATAGCCTTGGCTATGTGCTGGTAGCAACTGTTGAAAAAACAAAGCTGGCTTCGATAAAAATAAAATAAAACAAACGCTATATTTGGAAACGGAAATCCACTAAAACCAATATTGCTTTCATGAAAATCCTTTTCTTCCTTATTTTTTCCATTTTTTTGGTTATCTCCTTTTCCTCTTGTCGGTCACAGAAACCACGCGGATATGTTGAAGATTTTACAGATACATCCGGGAAAGTGCATGTGAAATTTCCAGAACCACTGATCCAAAAAGGTGATCAATTATCAATTGTTGTTTATAGTGATGCAATTGATGGAGGAGCTACTGACGCAATGTATAATCTTGCTAATACGGGAGGTAGTAACGCTTCCGCCCAAGCTTCCACACAAGGGTTCCTGGTCGATTTGGAGGGCAACATACAATATCCAAGAATTGGAAAAATAAAAGCAGACGGCCTTACAAAAGCTCAGCTTTCTGAAGAAATTAGAAAAAAACTCACTGGACAATTGCAAAATCCTTCGGTGCTTGTTCACCTGCTTAATTTTAAAATTACAATGCTTGGACAAGTATCAAGGCCCGGACCAATAACTATACCCACTGAAAAAATAACAATTTTGGAAGCGATAGGTCTGGCCGGGGATATAACTGATTATGGTAAGAAGGACGAAGTTATAATTCTTAGGCCAACGGATTCGACCATTGAACACGGCACTATTGATCTTTCATCTAAAGATCTTTTTGGATCGCCGTATTATTTTCTCCGGCAAAATGATGTGGTGCTTGTGAATCCTAATAAATATGGGGCAAGATTAGGTGAACAAGTATTTAATCAACGGCTGGGCCTGGCTTTCAGCGTTATCAACATGCTGATATTATTGTATGGTATTTTCTCCGCCAATTAAAACAAACAACAATTAATTAATGGAGGGTCATCAACCTGTTAACAAAGATCTCGGTAGTCTTTCCATAAAAGATATTTTCTTTAAGTATGTCAGGTTTCTCCCCGTATTCCTGGTATCTGTTGCGCTTTGTCTGCTCGGAGCTTATTTATATTTACGTTATACTACGCCAATTTATAGGGTTACGGGTACGTTAATTTTCAAACAGGAAGATCAAGGTCGCGGTGGTGGAAAGTTTGAGAACATTTTTAATGCAAAAAATGTAAGTGATGTACAGTCAGAAATTGAGATCCTGAAATCGCAGGATTTGATGGAAAGAGTGGTTGATTCAGTACAATTGCAAACAAGTTATTTTGCTGTTGGTAACATCAAAACACTTAATATATATACTGATTGCCCTTTTAGATTAAATATCATCAAGCTGACCGATTCTTTTACTTCATTCATAATGAATTTCACATTTCCAACTGAAAATGAGTTTAAGGTAAATAAAGAATCGGAGAGGTTCAAGTTCGGCGATGTTTTTGGAAATTCTTATGGACTTTTTTCGCTTACCAAAATATATAATGGTGTAAAAGGTAAAGAATTTAATGTTGAGTGGAAGTCTACACAGGAACAAGCGGCTAGGTACGCCCCTATGGTGCGGGTGTCACCAAAAATTGCTGGCTCAAGTATTTATAATATTCAGATAGATTATACAAATTCGGCTTTGGCTGCTGATATTGTAAATAACCTGATGGTGCGGTATAAAGATGCTAGTATCGATGATAAAAATGCTACAATTAAGCAGCGACTTGACTATATCCTTACTCAGCTCATCAGGATTGATCGTGATCTTGATAGTATTGAAGCGAAAAGAATAGTATATATAAATGAGAATAACTTGTCTGGGTATGAAAATCAATTGACTTCTTTTTTTGAAATACAAACCCGATCGGATGAACAAATTCAAAACCAAAAACAACAGTTGGTCATCATCGATATAATGACAGCATATCTGAAGGATACGATGAATAATTTTGAAAAAACCCCTTCGTCCCTTAGCATTTCTGACCAGGCATTGAATGGAATGGTAGCGACATACAACCAAATGCAACTTGAAAGAAAAAAGATGCTTGAGCAAAAGATACCAGAGGAAAATCTACAGATACAGGCGAAAAATGCTGAGTTAGAAATACTACGGACAAATATTTTGGAATCGCTTAAAAATGTGAAGATAGCTTACAACTCATCCATTGATGATTTCTACAAAAGAGGATCGAACGCTTTATTTAAACAAAAGGAAATGCCGGCAAAGATCCAGCGTTTAGTAGAATTGGAAAGAGAAAGGGACAGCAAACTTGCTCTTTATCAATTTTTACAGGAGCAGCGGGAAGAAACTGCAATGCAGCAAGCCGCCACAGTATCTAACTCCAAAGTATTGTCAGTTGCATACCCTACCAGTGCCCCAATAAAACCTAACAGAAGAGCCATACAATTATTGGCGATCATTCTTGGCATCGCTTTGCCAGCCATGTATATATTCTTCCTGGAAATTATTAATGATAAAGTAAATACACGGTATGATATTGAGAAATTAACGGATGCTTCTGTTCTTGGTGAAGTGGGTCATTCATACAGCAGCACATCAATGATAGTAAGTAAAACAAACCGGTCAATGGTTTCTGAACAATTCAGGATCATACGTTCCAATCTTCAATATATATTAAATAAAGTAGAGAAGCCCGTGATCATGATCACCTCTTCGTTTAGCGCAGAAGGTAAATCATTCATTACAACAAACCTGGGGGGTGTGATGGCGTTGGCAGGAAAGAAAACGGTGATGCTTGAATTTGATATCCGAAAGCCAAAACTTTTTTCCGGTATGAAATTGAACAGCAAGCAAGGCATTACCAATTTTCTTGTTGGTAAAGCGGAAATGGCGGATCTGCCGGTAAAGATCCCCGGTTATGAAAACCTATATGGAATAAGTTGCGGACCTGTTCCTCCAAACCCTGCGGAGCTTTTGCTTGATTCAAGAGTTGAAGAAATGTTTAGATGGTTAAAAGAAAATTTTGATGTGATACTTATAGATACTGCGCCGGTAGGGATGGTAAGTGATGCAATGACACTTGGAAAATTTGCCGATACAACACTTTATATAGTTCGGCAAGGATATACTTATAAGAAGCAAATTTCATTGATCGATGAATTTTACAATGAAAAAAGGTTGCCGAAAATCTCTATTATTATTAATGATGTTAAATTAAAACCCGGATATGGCTACTATGGTTACGGCAGATATGGCTATGGTTACGGTTATGGAGGAGGTTATTATGAAATTGAACAGGGACAGGACACACCTAAGAGAATTTTTGCCCTCAGCAGGTTGAAAAATTTATTCAAAAGAAAATGATTTAAAAATCAGCGGGACTAATGAAGATATTGGTTACAGGCGGTGCAGGATTTATAGGTTCAAACCTTGTACTTAGATTAATGAACGATGACCGTATCACTGCGGTTAAAGTGCTTGACAATCTTGAAACAGGAAGATTTGCCAATATATCAGCCTTTAAAGATCATGATAAGTTTGAATTTATAGAAGGCGATATCAGGAACTATGCAATTTGTCTTGGAGTTACCCAGGGAATAGATGTCATTTCACACCAGGCAGCACTGGGTTCGGTGCCACGTTCGGTTAAAGATCCCATTACCACACATGCAGTAAATGCAACAGGGACATTAAACATTTTTAATGCAGCACGGGAAAATAAAATAAAAAGAGTTGTGTATGCTGCCTCATCATCTACATATGGTGATCATCCCGGTCTTCCAAAAGTAGAAGATAAGATCGGTTCTCCTATTTCACCTTATGGTGTTACTAAGCTGGTAAATGAACTTTATGCAAAAGTGTTTGCAGAGTTATATGATATGGAGTTTGTAGGTCTTCGATACTTTAATGTGTATGGTCCGCAACAAAACCCTGCAGGTCCTTATGCAGCAGTAATACCATTATTTATTAAAGCAGTGCTCGACGAAAAGTCCCCGATAATAAATGGACCAGGTGATAGCAGCCGTGATTTTACATTTGTAGAAGATGTCGTGCAGGCAAATCTTTTGGCAATGTTCACTGATAACGCCAATGCCCTAAACCAGGTATATAATATTGCAAAAGGAGAACAAACAACGTTAAATGAGCTGTTTGATATGTTAAGAGAAATTTCTGGAAAGAACATTAAACCGGTACACGGCCCAGAAAGGAATGGTGATATAAAACATAGTCTTGCAGATGTTTCAAAAGCAAAAAAATTATTGGGGTATGATCCGGTCACATCGCCGGTTGAAGGGTTAAGAAAAACTTTTGATTGGTATAAAAAAAATTCACTCATTTTCGCAGCATGAATTTTGAAAGAAATATTTTAATTACCGGCGGCGCCGGCTTTATCGGAAATCATGTCGTTCGGTTATTTGTAAATAAATATCCATCCTATCGCATCATTAATCTTGATGCATTGACCTATGCAGGCAATCTTGAGAATTTACGTGATGTGGAAGACAAGCCAAATTATGTTTTTGAAAAAGCAAATATTTTGGAAGTAAGTGACCTGGAAAGGATCTTTAGTGAATATAAGATAGATGGCGTTATTCATTTCGCAGCTGAATCGCATGTAGACCGTTCAATTCTTTCGCCACTTGATTTTGTTTACACCAATATTATTGGCACGGTCAACT
>JBIOVR010000184.1:0-4646 GCA_044867875.1 Chitinophagaceae bacterium | reverse complement strand
CTTGCCAGTAACACAATCATTATTGAGTAAAGAGTTGCTTGTTTTAGCATGAATTGGATTCAAAAATAAATTGGGAAGGCCTATACGCTAACATCCTGCCATAACCAGTTAACAAAAATAAAAATCTTTTCCGAGCTTGTGGATATTATTTAAACGAAATTTGCATTGAAAAATTGCCATTAGCTTTTATTTGCATACAACTATTGATAATAAGTGACTTTGATTGATACAGATTATTAAACTTAAGGAACAAGAAGAATGAAATTTTCACACTTACACGTACATACACAATTCTCTTTACTAGATGGCGCGGCATCCATTCAAAAGCTTTATAAAAAAGCAATTGATGATAATATGCCGGCACTGGCAATTTCTGATCATGGAAACATGTTTGGTGTTTTTGAATTTGTGGCAGAAGCTTATAAGCATAAAAATGAAGATGGGAGCCTGAAAGTAAAGCCAATTGTTGGTTGCGAATTTTATATCACCACAGATCGCCACCGGAAAACTTTTTCAAAAGAAGACAAAGATCCCCGTCATCACCAGATACTGCTTGCCAAAAATGAGATCGGTTATAAAAATCTGGTAAAGCTTACTTCACTAGGTTTTATTGAGGGCATGTACAGTAAGTATCCTCGTATTGATAAAGAATTAATCTTAAAATATCACGAAGGTTTAATTGCCACTACCTGTTGCCTGGGTGCATTAGTTCCGCAAGCTATTTTAAGAAAGTCAGAAGCAGATGCCGAAAAAGAATTCAAATGGTGGCTGGATATTTTTGGTGAAGATTATTATGTGGAATTGCAACGGCATGGAATGAAAGAGCAGGATAGGGTGAACGAAGTGCTGGTAAAATTTGCACAGAAATACGATGTAAAGATCATTGCAAGTAATGATTCACACTATGTAGATCAAACTGATTTTACAGCACATGATATTTTGCTTTGCATCAATACCGGTGAAAAATTAGCAACCCCTGCATTAAGGGAGTTCTCTGATGATGACATCATGGTTAAAGACAAACGCTTTGCTTTTCCCAATGACCAGTTTTATTTTAAGAAGACAGAGGAGATGTCAAAGAATTTCTCTGATCTTCCCGAAGCGATTGATAATACTAATGAAATAGTTGATAAGGTTTCTATTCTTAATCTTAAGAAAGATATTTTACTTCCTGCATTCCCAATTCCCGATAAATTTAAAACACATAAAAAAGCTGAAAAACTAGATAAAGGTGAAGTAAGTCCTGACTCATTGAATCAATGGGAGTATTTAAAACATATTACTTACGAAGGAGCAAAGAATCGTTATTCTGAACTTACTGATGAAATAAAGGAACGCATCGAGTTCGAATTGTTTACCATTAAGACCATGGGTTTCGCTGGTTACTTCCTTATTGTAAGTGATTTTATAAGAGCAGGAAGAGAAATGAATGTTTTGGTCGGCCCTGGTCGTGGTTCCGCTGCCGGAAGTGTAGTTGCATATTGCATTGGTATTACCAATATTGATCCAATCAAATACAATTTACTTTTTGAAAGATTTTTAAATCCCGATCGTAAATCAATGCCCGATATCGACACGGACTTTGATGATGTAGGCAGGCAAAAAGTAATTGATTACGTTATAAAAAAATATGGAAAGAACCAGGTTGCACAGATCATTACTTATGGTACGATGGCAGCGAAGATGAGTATTAAAGACGTAGCCAGAGTCATGGACCTGCCACTACCCGATGCAAATCTATTGGCGAAAATGGTTCCTGACAGACCGGGCATTGAATTAAGAAGAGTATTGCATGCACCCCTTACCGCAAAGGATGGTGAGAAATCCTTAATGGAGAAAGATGGTGTCGGTCCTGATGATATTGAAGTAATAAAAAAACTTAGGGAAATATATAATAGCAAAGGGATACAGAGTGAAGTGCTGCACCAGGCTGAGATACTGGAAGGTTCGGTTCGCAATACTGGTATTCATGCTGCAGGTATCATCATTGCGCCAAAAGATCTTACTGAATTAATTCCAGTTGCTACTGCTAAAGACTCTGATCTCTGGGTAACGCAGATCGAAGGAAATATAATTGAAGATGCCGGTGTTATCAAGATGGACTTTCTTGGTTTAAAGACACTAACCATTATTAAAGATGCACTCGAACTTATAAAACAAAATCATGGAGTGGAGATCGACATTGACAAACTTCCGCTTGATGATGAAAAAACTTTTAAGCTATATCAACATGGTGATACGATCGGCACGTTCCAGTTTGAAAGTCCGGGCATGCAAAAATATTTGCGTGAATTAAAACCCGACAGGCTTGATGACCTTATTGCAATGAATGCATTGTATCGTCCGGGTCCGCTTGCCTACATTCCCAATTTTATTGAGCGTAAACATGGACGCGAAGCTATCGCTTATGATCTTCCTGAAATGGAAGAGATATTGAAAGAGACTTATGGTATCACTGTTTACCAGGAACAGGTAATGTTATTATCACAAAAACTTGGCGACTTTAGTAAAGGAGATGCGGATGTATTGCGTAAGGCGATGGGTAAAAAGCAAAAGTCAGTACTGGATAAAATGAAAAGCCAGTTCATTGACAATGCAAAGAAGAAAGGATATGGTGAGTACACTTTGCAAAAGATCTGGACAGACTGGGAATCATTTGCTCAATACGCTTTTAATAAATCACATTCCACCTGCTATGCTTATGTAGCATATCAAACTGCCTATTTAAAGAGCCACTACCCTGCTGAATATATGGCGGGAGTTTTAAATCATGCTGGCGCAATTGAAAAGATCACCTTCTTCATGGAGGAATGCAAACGAATGGGCATTAAAGTTCTTGGGCCTGATATTAATGAATCTAAAAAAGGATTTGCAGTAAATCAAAAAGGCGAGATACGATTTGGATTAGGCGGATTAAAAGGTTGCGGCGAAGCAGCGATCGAAAATATTATTGACGAAAGAGAAAGGAACGGAACTTTTAAAAACATTTTTGATTTTATAAAAAGAGTGAATCAACGTGCTGTAAATAAAAGAACATTGGAAAGCCTGGCGTATGCCGGAGCTTTTGAATGTTTCCCTGAACATCATCGTGCACAATTTTTTCATACAATACCCGAAGATCAAACAACTGGTCTTGAAAAAATTATTCGTTTTGGACAGGTATATCAACAAAACAATATGTCAGCCACAAATACATTGTTTGGTGATCTGCCATTAGCTGTTGAAATAAAAACTCCTACTCTTCCCCAATGTGATCCATGGCCGTTGATAGTTCAGCTTGATCATGAGAAAGACGTAACAGGAATATTTTTGAGTGGTCATCCACTCGATCATTACAAGTTTGAATTGAAACACTACGGTGTTACTTCCGTTGCAGAATTTAATGAATTCAAGGAAGCGGTCGGACTTCAACCAAATTCAAACAGGATGTTCAGATTGGTGGGACTTGTTACAAATGCAGATCATAAAATTTCGAGAAAGGGAAACAAATACGGATCCTTTACTATTGAAGATTATTCTGGTAAAACTGAGTTAGTGCTTTGGGGTGATGATTATGTGAAATTCACTCCTTTTTTACAACAAGGATCTTCCTTATTCATCACAGGATTTTTCAAACAACGATTTAATACACCGGAATATGAATTCAAGATAAATGGTATTACTATGGTGGAAACCATAAAACGAAGTCTTACCAAACAATTGATCATTGATGTTCATCCAAAAAATATTTCAACAAGCCTGATCAGTTTTTTTGAAGAGAATGTGAAAAAATTTCCTGGCAGGTCTACTTTAAGAGTAAATCTTACTGAATCGAAAGAAAACCTGAAGATCAGTTTAGTAACCATGGATAGCGGCTTTGAAATGAACGAGGAAATGGTGGATTTTCTTGAAAGCAATCCCGAACTGGATGTACAGGTAACAAGCAATTGAGCTTTATTCTGAAAAAACGTTGCTCTGTTAAAAATCACTTAATGGCAGACTATTTTACATAACGCAACCTCAATTACGTCCGCTTTTATGACAAGTTAGTCACAATATCTTGTCATAATTTCGCAGTAAAGATTTTGGTCGTATTTTTGTCCTCCTTCTAATAATTATAAAACGAAATAATACTATGGCAAAAGAATTTACAGATGGCAACTTCCAGAATGAAGTTTTAAGCGCAGATAAATTAACAGTAGTTGATTTTTGGGCTGAATGGTGTGGACCATGCCGTGCTATCGGACCAGTAATTGAATCCCTTGCAAAAGAATATGATGGTAAAATAAATGTAGGCAAAGTAAATGTAGACGTTAATCCAAGCGTAAGCATGAACTATGGCATCACTTCTATTCCTGCGATCCTGTTTTTTAAAAATGGACAGGTAGTTGATAAATTAGTGGGTGCTCAGCCAAAAGGAAATTTTGTAAAGAAAATAGAATCTCATATTTAAATTAGACTCTGATTAAAAAAATTACCCCGTTTCAATTTGAAACGGGGTTTTGTTTTCTATAAAAGTTTTTTAATGTTGTACAGTGCCCAATTTGTTTGGATCGTGTTTGTGTTTAAAGAAAATAGTAAACAGAATTGCTACTACTAATGCATATCCCGCAAAAGAAAGCCAGATACCATGCCAATCGCTTTTTCCACCAGGCAGTATAAAGTAT
>JBIOVR010000183.1:0-11332 GCA_044867875.1 Chitinophagaceae bacterium | reverse complement strand
CAAAATTTCGAGCTACCCTTTTATGTTAATTTCAACCTCCACGATGCTTCTCTATCTCTTTCTACTCTTTCTTTTTTGAAATGCGACCAGCAATTCCAAATGCATACATGAAATGATAATTAACCGTACCAGTGGTGATCGGCACTCTGTATGTTGTGTTTACGAACAATCTGCCCTCATCAAAAAAGTTTACATTCAATCCTAATCCAAGCGGCATATATGCGCCATAATATATATAATATTTTTGTGCTCCGAAACCTCCGATCAAATATGGTTGAAACCAATATTTATCAGTAACCAATTTGAAATGTGCTGTGCCTTCCAACTGAAACATATACCTGTCAGTTGGATCTGGATTATCGGGAAGAGTTTGACTAAGATATGAGGCATTAAGGGAAGCGGCAAAATCAATATGTTTTTTTATTCCCTTAAAATAATGCAGACCTATGCCCGGGGATTTTTCATCTCCAAATTGCTTATCCCTGATAACAGCATTCAAAGAAGTGGTGCGTATTAATTCAGCGGTTTTAAAATCGTAAAGATTAAAGCTTACGGCAAACTCGTGAGACCTTATCTCATCATCCTGGCCATAAACAACTGGTGCTATGATTATTGAGGCAAGCAGTGAAACAATTAAATGCTTCATAAAGAGGTAGTTTGGGTTTTAACAAAAATAAAGGCTCTATACTATATCCTGAAATTTATATTTCCCTTTGATTTCCACCTATTATTCAGATTTTTTCTTGCCTATCACTTCTACTCGCACTCTTGTAAGGCCCGATTTCACATAATCTAATTTATCTGCAGCCTCACGACTCAGATCAAGAACTCTTTTCATTCTTGTATGAAGCCTGTCATTTGTCTTTACAACAACACTTTTCCCATTTCGAAGATTTGTGACCTTTATCCATGTGCCAAGCGGCAACACATTACAAGCAGCTGTCATTTTTTTGTGAGAATAAATTTCTCCGTTTGCTGTCTTCTTTCCATTAAAGGTATTGGAATAATAACTTGCTGTACCATATAAGAGTTTGGGTTTTGCTGTCCCTGCTTCCATAATATCGCCGGCAAATAAATAAATACTGGCAATCAAAAACACTATAAAAAGAGATAACCTCATTCACCATTCTTTTTGTTAGCAAAAAGCAGTTCGATCATTTTCTTATCCTCTTCATAAATATCTTCAAAAAAAGTGATACGGCCGTCGTTTGCTTCACAGGTAAAATACCGAATATAAACAGGGATCCTTTTACGTAATGGAATACTGTGTTTCTCTTTTATTACTAACCAGTGTGTCATTGAATCAAGAGTGATCTCATTTGGCTTTTTCTTTTTTACATTACTGTCAACCTGGTTGTTCATAATGTAATAGGCCATTTTCTCCCATTCTTGTACCCGAACACATCCATGACTTAAAGCTCTTACATCCTGCCCAAAATAATACCGCTGATTGGTATCATGTAAATAAACGGAGTATTTATTCGGAAAATTAAATTTTAAAACTCCTAGTGCATTATCATCCCCGCTGCCCTGTATAACTTTATAGGGTATTTTCTTTTCATATTTTGCCCAATTGACTGAATCAGGGCTTACTTCTTCATTTTTATAGCTCAGGAGCATGTAACCTTTCTTCCTGAGGTAACCTGTGTCTTTTTTCATGCCCGGTATTATCTCTTTTTCTACAATGCTTTCCGGAATTGTCCATTGAGGATAAGTGATCAATTCTGACACAGCACTGGTAAGTACCGGTGTTCTTGTAATTGGTTTGCCAACTACTACTTTACTTCTCAATACCAAAGTATCCTTACTCATTAATCGCAAACTATATGACGGAATGTTAACCCAGATATATTTTTCAGGGAATGAATCAGAAAGCATTTTATACCGATCCATTGTAATTGCGATACGATTGAATTTATCCTGATCTGACAAGTTTAACATCCTTATCGTTTGTGCGCCGATCTTGCCGTCTATCGTCAATCGCTTATCTTTTTGAAATCTTTTTAACCCGGATGCAAGTTTTAATGAATCAATTTCCATAAAAGACGAATCGACATAACCAGTCTCAAAAAGCCTTTTCGCTACTGCGGCTTTTAGTTCATCTCTATTTTTATTTGGGAAAACGATCGGGGTGATCGGTTTAAAATCAGCATTGACAAGAAAAATACTGACCGCCTCTTTCAATTCGCGATAGCCATTATATTTTGGTTCAAGCGTGGACATGATAACATTAAGCGAAAGACCGGATGCAGCTGCGTTGAACTTAGAGGAAATAAATTCTTCTGATAAAACCGAATCTTTTCTCAACGTAATACTATCGTTAGGCAATCTCCCCAATTTTATATCGTGAAAAATACTTACCAGTGCATCGCTTAACATAAGATCTGCCCGGGCCCAACTGGCAGCATCTTGTGTTTCTTTATCTTTAAACGCATCAGCAGCAAATATTTTTTTTAAGATAGCTAATTGATGAGAGTGATAATCACTTGGAAAAAGTCCGTACAATTTTGCATTTTCAATAAATAATAAAAGAGAATCTCCCTGGGCTAGCCATTTTTGAGAGCTACTCCATTGAGGAGCAAATGTTTTTTGATTATACAGATCGATAAGAATGGGTAATTGATAAAGGAAAGTAGAATCATCCATTTTACCATTTTTGGAAGCAGAATATTCAAGAAAGCTCCTGATAAGTTCTTTTACTTTATCATCCATTTTTTCCGGCGCTTTCACTATCACTTTTTCTTCCGGCTTTGTTTTTTCCTTGCAAGAGGATACGCATAGGACAAGAATGGCCAGGCAGGTTGTGATCAATCTTTGACTGTTGCAAACAAAAAAAACTTTGGTAAAACGGTTCATAGATTTATGCTAATTTCCCTTTTTCGCAATTGGACAAAGTAATGAATCGTTCTCCTTATAATATAATCTTGTTTGTTATTTTTTTAACAGGTTGTGTAAACCTCTCACACTCACAAATTTTAAAGGATTTTATTGAAACAGGAAAATTTAATGAACAAGAGTTGTGGATCAAAAACGGGCATGATAGTTTGACGATAAACATGAATGCACCGTTGCATTTTAATAAAAAGGGGGAAACTTTCCTGGTTTTATTCGCTTTGCCAAATGGTAATAGTATTGAATGGACAAAAGGGAAGAAATTGAACAATGGCGATGACTGGCATTATGATATTCAGCATATAGCTGCACAAACCCGGTATGTGAGGAAACTGGATAAAAAGAATAACTATATAATTGCATATTTAATGGCTGACAATAAAAGTTGGCCTGCGTGGAAAAGAACTCATCATGGTTCATTTGACCTGATAAGAAGTTTTGTTGACAGCTTAGCTGACCGGTTCAAAGAGTATCATCCTAAGATCGTGTTAAATGGCCATAGTGGAGGCGGCAGCTTTATATTCGGTTATTTGGATGGTGTTCCCAGGATCCCTGACAATATTGATCGTATTGCATTTCTTGATAGCGATTATGGTTATGAAGATAATTTTCATACAAAGAAAATTATAGAATGGCTAAAAAATGAAAATCACAAATTAATTGTGCTGGCCTATAATGATAGTCTTGTTATTTATAACGGAAAACCATTAGTAAGTCCGACTGGTGGCACATGGTACAGAAGCCGGTTAATGCAAAGAAAACTTGCAGAAGATTTTCCTTTTAAAACAACTGCCGATACTTCTTTTATTGATCATTCATCCTGGAACGGAAGGATCAGGTTCATCTTAAAACAGAATCCAAACGGATTGATCTATCATACTGTCCAGGTAGAAAAGAATGGATTTATTTTTTCACTTTTGTCTTATGCGAAATTTGATAGAAAAAAATACTTTACATATTTCGGAGACAGAGTGTATGGGAAATATATAAGTGATTAAGATATTCTCCTTGGTATCTTCTGCTCTAGCATCATAAAATCAACCAGCACTAACGCAGTAACCGCTTCAACAATAACTGGTGCTCTTAATGCAACACAAAGATCATGGCGACCTTTGATGGAGAATTTCTCAACCTGTTCTGTATCCCAATTCAAGCTTTCCTGTTCTTTTGGAGTTGATGAGGTAGGTTTTATTGCTAACCGAAAAACTAACTCGTTTCCATTTGTAATTCCACCCACTACTCCACCTGCATGATTTGTTTTGGTTTTGCCGCCCATTTCCATGATGGAGTCATTGTGTTCGCTGCCAAACATTTTTGCTGCCGCAAAACCAGTTCCGAACTCGACGCCTCTTACGGCTGGGATGGCAAATACAAGATGAGATAATGAAGATTCAACTGAATCAAACCAGGGTTCACCCAAACCAATAGGCAAACCATTTACTTTACATTCAAGAATTCCGCCAACAGAATCTTTTGCATCAATTGCTTTTTGCAAACCTTTTTCAAGATCTTTCTCTCCTCCTATTTCTACAACTTCCGCCTGAATGGAAACATCTTTCATTAACTTTTTTGCAATGCCTGCAGCTGCAACGATCCCCGCAGTTAGTCTTGCACTGAAATGTCCTCCGCCGCGATAATCTTCATTGCCGCCAAATTTTTGATGAGCTACCCAATCAGCATGACCGGGACGTGGGATGCTTCTTTGTTTTGTATAATCTTCGCTGCGAATATTTTTATTTTCAAATAAGATCGTAATTGGGAACCCTGTTGTCTTCTCATTAAACAACCCGCTTTTAAAAATCGGAAAATCTTCTTCCTGTCTTGGTGTAGTTCCTTTTTGTTTTCCGCCTTTTCTTCTTTCAAGATCAGGTAATAAGTCTTCGGGAGCTAATGACAAACCGGCTGGGCAGCCGTCAATAGTTATTCCTACACATTCACCATGTGATTCACCAAAAATTGAAACTTTAAATATTCTACCGAATGAATTCAAAACTTATAAATTTAATTGTTGAAAGGGTAAAGATACATTTGCCCCCAGGCTTTTCAAATCATTATAAAAATCAGGATAAGATTTTTTTACTGCATACGCTTCTTCGATCACCGTTTCACTATTCGCACCTAAGGCGGCCACAGCACAAGCCATAGCTATACGATGGTCATGATGTGAATGAACATCGGCACCTTTTACAGTACCACCATGAATTATCATCGTGTCATCTTCGATAACTATTTTCACTCCCATCAGATCAAATTCATCCTGCAATGTAACGGCACGGTTACTTTCTTTATGCTTCAGTCGTCTTACACCTGTGATCTTTGTTTCACCTTCACAATAAGAAGCCAAAGCAACTAACGGAGGAAATAGATCAGGGCAATCAGTTGCGTCAAATTCAAAACCCCGCAACCCTCCGGGATGAGCTTGTATTCCTTTTGCTTCCATTGCAATTGCTGCATTTGCATTCATCAATGCATCCATGATTTTTCTATCCGCTTGTGTTGATGAAAGATCAAGACCACGAACAGTTATTGAACCAGCGATCGTACCTGCAACAAGCAAGAATGCCCCGCCGCTCCAGTCACCTTCAACGGTGTATTGGTGAGGCGAGTCTTGAGTGGACTCATTATGAAAGACAAATTCTTTATAGTTTTTATTTTCAGGAACAGTCATTCCAAATTGTTTCATTACATCTAAAGTCAGATCTATGTAAGGTTTACTTTTAAGATCTTTTACTTTGATTGAAACATCTTTTGCTCCTGCTGCAGAATAAGCCATCAATAACCCAGTGAGAAATTGAGAGCTCAATGAACCATCAACTTCAATATTTTTGGGAACTAATGGCCCCTGAACTGTCATTGGCAATTTACCATCATTGCTTTTGATCTTTACTTCAAGCTGTGGCAATATGTCATCAAAGAAATCCATCGGTCTTGTTTCCAAACTACCGGAACCATTTATTGAAATTTCCTTATCGCTCAAGGCAACGATCGGAGTAAACATTCTAATGCTTAATCCCGATTCACCGCAGTTGATCTCATTTGCAATAGGATTGATTCCCTGGCTTTTAACTCTTAACTCTGAACTATCAACTTCGATGACTGCTCCCAACTTCTGAATGATATCTAAAGCAGCTTTGTCATCGTTGCTATGTCCCGGATTATAAATGGTACTTGTTCCTTTTGATAATAATGCTGCAGCACAGGCTCTTTGCATTGAACTCTTAGAAGCCGGTGCCTGGATTATTCCTTTCAATTGTGACGGTTGTATAGTTACTTTCATAGTGCCTGAATAATTTCTTCTAATTGTTTTAATGGAATTGATTTGACAATTCCTTTTCCTATCTTTTCTAATAACACATAATTCATTTCTTTTCTTTCCCTCTTCTTATCCATTTTCAACACTTCAAATACTTTTTGTTTATCAAAGTCGGCAAAGGTTGGCAGATCATATTTTGCAATAAGATTGGCAACTCTCTCAGCTTCTTTGAAGCCTGTTATCTTTTGAGAAATAACAGAAGCATAAGTCATTCCTATTGCTACCGCTTGTCCATGCGATAATTCATATTGATTCTCCAGAGCATGACCAAGTGTATGACCAAAATTCAGTAATCTTCTCTCTCCTTTTTCAAATTCATCATTCTGCACCACTTGGGTTTTGATATTAGTATTACGTTGAACAAGTTCACAAATACTTATTTGTCTTGACTGATAATGCTTAAGTGTTTTTGCTTCAAGCTCTTTGAACATTGCCGCATCTTTTATCGCAGCATGCTTAATTATTTCTGCAAAACCATTTTCCCATTCATTTTGTGGTAATGAATTCAGGAAAACCATATCATGAAGAATAAACTTCGGCTGACGAATTACTCCAACCATATTTTTATAAACACCGACATCAATTCCATTCTTGCCACCAATCGAGGCATCAACCATTGCCAATATCGAAGTTGGAATAAACCCAAACGATAATCCTCTCATATAAACTGAAGCAACATAACCAGTAATATCTGTGATCACTCCGCCGCCAACTCCTACCAAAGTTGTTTTACGATCGGCTTCCATTTCTATCAATTGCTCGATCACTGAATCAACGGTTGATTGTATTTTATACTCTTCTCCTGGTTTTAATACAATGCAATTCCAGTTTTTAAATCTTTTTGTATGGGCATTATGAACATTCTCATCTGTAATGATGATCGTATTATCCTTATCGACAATTTCTTTTAAATGGGAAATGCCGTAGGCGAGGTAGTAGTCAACTGATGAATTGGAAAATTTATAAGTTAGTTTCTTCATGCCCCCTAACCCCCTAAAGGGGGAATTTTGGAATATTATTTAATGTCGAATAGAATTACTCAAAGTACAAGTGAGTGACACAACAGAAGAAGATTAGTATTACTTCTGCTGGCAACACAATAAACAATCAAAAACTAAAGAACTCATCAAATAAAAAATGAATAACCCGATCTAAGTCTCCCCTTTAGGGGACAGGGGATTAACTATTCATGATCTTATTCTGATGATTGATACTTTCCATATGCACTGCATCAAAATACTTTGTAATAAATTCTTTGCTTAATCCCAATGCATCGCCTTTTGCATAAGCCTTCTCGAGTATCTGGTTCCAGCGACTCGTTTGCAAAATAGTTACGTTATTATTCTTCTTGTACTCACCGATCCTATCTGCGATCTTCATTCGCTGACCAAGTAATTGTATCAGTTCATCATCCAAATGATTGATCTGCTCACGCAATTTTTCCAATGCAGTGATGAATTCTTTTTCATCAGCAGTTTCATAACGCCATTTAATTGCGTCAAGCATTTCAGCCAATTTCTCCGGCGTCACTTGTTGTTTAGCATCACTCCATGCATTATCAGGATCAATATGACTTTCGATCATCAATCCATCAAAGTCAAGGTCAATTGCTTTTTGTGCAACATCCATCAATATATCACGACGACCACAGATATGCGAAGGATCGTTAATGATCAGCATTTCGGGATTGCGACGTTTCATCTCGATCGCCAAATGCCACATCGGCGCATTGCGATACTCCGTATTTCCATAAGAAGAAAATCCACGATGAATAAGACCGATCTGTTTGATACCTGCACGGGCAACACGTTCAACAGCGCCGCTCCACAATTCAAGATCAGGATTGATCGGGTTCTTGATCAGCACCGGCACATCAACGCCACGCAATGCATCGGCCACTTCCTGCACACTAAACGGATTCACCGTCGTCCTTGCACCGATCCACAATACGTCCACTTCAAAGTTGAGTGCATCCTCTACCTGTTTGCCAGTAGCTACTTCCACTGTTGTTGGCAACCCTGTTAGTTTCTTTGCCCGTTGCAACCATGGCAATCCTTTTGCACCAATGCCTTCAAACATGCCGGGTTTCGTTCTCGGTTTCCAGATGCCTGCACGCAGCATATCTACTTTGCCTGTTGCAGCCAGGCGTTGTGCTGTTTGTATTACTTGTTCTTCGGTTTCAGCGCTGCATGGCCCACTAATGATCAGCGGTCGCTTGCTCCATGCTTTTTGTGCTGCTTCATTCATTGTCTGTTCGATTGTTTGCATTGTTAGTATAATTTGTAAAGTTAATTTTTATGTCCCCAACTATTGTAATTCTATTTAATTTTTGTTGCGTCGCACTCTTGTACTTCCGGTAATTCTATTCAGCTTCTCAACGTAATCCATACCCTTCTTGCTCGGCTTTCATAAAGTTCTTAAAGTAATACTGTTTATATTTCGCATGATAACGAATAAAATTTGCTGTGCGATCATCGTTTGCCATCATTAAAGTCATGGCAGATGATGCCGCAAAACAATTATTTGCGATCTTCAAAAAGATCTTAACGTGCTTGCCCATTTCAATAATTTGTTCAGGAGTAAACCCTGCGATTTCAAAGGGAGGATTTACTGGATCATCTCCCGAATGCCCAAACCTATTATTTCGAAGAGCTAAAAATTTTTCATGTAAAATAGATTTACGTATTTCACTAAGCAACTCCCTATTTTCATTAAAAACAGTATCATATTTATTGCCAGCTAATTCACTTACTGCCCTATTTAATCGATTTAATGAAGCCATATTTTTATCTTCTGCTCGAAGGTCGTTTTCCATTAACTTAGTGTATTCCATTATAAAGCAGTATTGCAAAGCGACACCATAAAAGCTAAATGGTTTCCCATTAATAAGGTCATATTCTTCTTTAATACTAGGCGTTTGTGTAATATTCCATATTTCATTGAATGCTTCATTACATAGAAGTAATGAAAATTGCACATATTTTAATAACTGATCTACTTTCTCTTTCATAAACCCTATTTTATTATTCTTCGAATCTTATTCGCATTTTCAATCAGTTCCTGCAAATACTCATAATTCTCTTTCTCCAAACAGCTCTTAAACTTTCTTAACTGCGAAATATGTTCATTTAAAACATCCAAAACATTTTCCCTGTTCTGCATAAAGATGGGTACCCACATAGATGGATTGCTTTTTGCCAACCGCACTGTACTCGCAAAACCCGCTGATGCTAATTCAAATATCGCATCGTCTTCTTTTTCCTTTTCCAAAACTGTATTCGCCAATGCAAATGATGTGATATGTGAAATATGACTGACATATGCAGCATGCAGATCATGAGCAACCGCATCCATTTCCAATAAATGCATACCGATCTTTTTGTACATGTTTTTTGTCCACTCCAGCGCATCTTCATCACTTTCATTAGCGTTGCAAATTATAACGGCTGTATTTTCAAATGCTCCATGCACTGCAGCCTGAGGACCGCTATATTCAGTTCCCCACATTGGGTGTGTTGCCACATATCTTCCTCTTTTTGCATGATCGTTTGCAATACTCATCAACTCAGATTTTGTTGAACCCATATCGATCAATACCTGGTTATTGATCTTATCAAGAACATGTGGCATTGATTTCACCAATGCATCGACAGGTATCGCAAGAATAACAACATCAGAATTATCAATCGCTTCATCCAGATCCATTATCTCATCCACCAATCCTAATTCAATTGCTTTCTTTTGGTGATCTCTGTTCGAGTCAACACCAATCAATCTGCTGGCAAGGCCTTTTTCATTTAATTGTAATGCAAGTGACCCACCGATAAGGCCAACCCCAACAATTGCTATTCTTTTTCTATCTGACATGGAATTATTAATTCTCAATTTTTAATTATTAATTCGTCTTATAGCTTCTTCAAACTTCTCAACCGGTGCACATAAACTAACTCTTACATATTTATCTCCTGAATCACCAAATATTCCACCCGGCGTTATGAATATATTTGAATTGTATAACACATCATCACTTAATTCAAACCCAGTTTTATATTTCGAAGGGATCTTTGCCCATACAAACATTCCTGCCTGCGCCTTTGAGAATTTACAATTCAACAGCCAAAGCAACTCAAATACCTTTTCTCTTCTTTCTTTATATACTTTATTTACTTCATCATACCATTCTTTTCCCAGGCCCAACGCTTTTGCAGCAGCTAATTGAACCGGCAAGAACATTCCACTATCCATATTACTTTTAAATCTCAGCACCTCTTCAATTCTTTCTCTTGCTCCACAAAGCATTCCAACTCTCCATCCAGCCATGTTTTGCGATTTACTTAGAGAGTTCAATTCGATGACACAATCCTTTGCGCCTTCAACACTTAATAAACTCATCGGATTTTCATTCAGAATAAAACTGTAAGGATTATCATGAATGATCAGTATCTTATTTTCTTTTCCAAACGCAACAAGTTTCTCAAACAATTCTTTTGATGGCAATTGACCTGTTGGCATTTGTGGATAGTTCACAAACATCAGTTTCACTTTCTTCAAACCCTTTTTTGAAAGTTTATCAAAATCAGGTTCATAACTATCCTTCTCTCTCAGTTTATATTCTTTGCACTTGCCACCAGCAAGCATCACTGCACTTCTGTAAGTCGGATAACCCGGATTAGGCACCAACACTTCATCACCTTTATTCAAATAAGTCATGCAGATA
This sequence comes from Chitinophagaceae bacterium, assembly GCA_044867875.1. Taxonomy (GTDB): domain Bacteria; phylum Bacteroidota; class Bacteroidia; order Chitinophagales; family Chitinophagaceae; genus VBAS01. The sequence continues at coordinate 410 of JBIOVR010000183.1, read as the reverse complement.
TGCATGATGCCTTCTTTACTTCCGATCAATGGTAAAATTTCAGAATCAGGATCCAGATCAACATTATACCATTTCTTATACCACTCACTCATTGCCTTTCTTAATACCGGCGAACCTTTGTAAGATTGATATGCATGAACATTAGGTTTTGCGCTTTCATCCTGCAAAGTCTTTATCACGTCGGGATGCGGCGGCTGATCAGGACTACCAATACCAAGATTAATGATATTCTTTCCCTGCTTATTCAATTCATCAATCTCTCTCAGTTTTTGCGAGAAATAATATTCACCAATTCCTTCTAATCTTTTACTTGTTTCCATATTTCCTAATAATCATTTTAAATCATGTGATTCATGGCTCTATTTCCACAACCCACGTTTATAAACTCCATAAATCTTTAACTCTTCAGT
>JBIOVR010000182.1:0-6474 GCA_044867875.1 Chitinophagaceae bacterium | reverse complement strand
TTTTCGTATGGTTGAAATTCATAGCCATGTGCATGGTAACAGAAAGTAAGACCATTCTCTTTTAAAATTTTTCCCGCCTTATTAAAATCTTCCACCGCTTTTTTTGCATTCTCCAAAGTGAATACATTATTATCATGTGGTATCCATGCACACATAACATATTTTGCGCCTAATGTTTTTGCCCTGTAAACGACCGAGTCAGTTTTGCCTACTAACTGATCATATCCTGTCCCGGTAGATGGTATGCTAATCCCCCGGTCGTCACACAATTTTTTAAACTCCTGCAATGTTAAACCACCTCCACCGCCTCCTTCGATCTCGGTAATCCCCATCATTTTTATAGTATCTAAAACTTTGGCAGGATCTTTCCCGATACTTCTACGAAAAGTATAGGTCTGCAAACCAATGGGTGCAGTGAATAATGGTTTCTGTGCGATTGCTGTATCAGTAAGCAATATGGCAGCAACTAAAAATTTGAGTAGTTTGTTCTTTTTCATTTCTAATTTCTTGTTTCTAAATTAAGTTTTTATTGTCTCATAACAGCTGAATAGTGACCCGAACCCTGAATGGAGCGTCGCAACGAAAGTTCAATCAAGGCTCAAATGCTGGTATCCGAAATTAAAAGCGAAAAATCAAAATGTTTTTAAGTTTTTACTTTTGAATTTTGACTTTTAAATATTCCCTTTCTTCAATTCCTCTATTGCATAATTAGCCGCTCTTGCTGTGATCGCCATATATGTCAATGTCGGATTCTGTGAACCTGTTGATGTCATACAGGCACCATCTGTAACAAAAACATTTTTGCAATCATGAAGCTGGTTCCATTTATTCAATAAAGAGGTCTTTGGATCATGCCCCATGCGAACACCACCCATTTCATGTATATCAGATCCCGGTGGCGATTGTGTATCTTCTGCTTTTATATTTATGAATCCGGCTTTTTCAAACATCAGTTTTGTTTGTTCAATATAATCAGCGACCATCTTATCATCATTCTCGCTCCATTCGCATGAAACGATCAACTGAGGAATACCATATTTATCTTTCAGATCTTTTGATAATCGAACATGATTTTTTTCCAACGGAACACATTCCCCCATCATCCATGTACTGATATACCAACCACCCAATTCAGGCTTTAATAAATTTTCTCTTAACTGGTCGCCGATCATATCGGTATTTGAAAACGTTCCTCGTCCTCCGGCAACTCCAACCGCGTAGCCTCTTAAAAAATCCATCTCCTGTTTGAATACATTTCTAAAACGTGGCAAATAACTATAACTCGGACTGCGTCCATCGGTTTTCATGTCTTTAAGTCCTTCAAACGTGGCATTGGCCTTGCCTCGGTAGTTATGCCATGAAACATATTTACCAAGTAAGCCACTGTCATTTCCCAAACCATTTGGGAACCTGTTTGAAGTTGAATTCAACAAGATCGCATTACTATTTAATGCGGATGCATTTACAAAAATTACGTTTGCATAAAACTCGATCATCTCTTTTGTAATGCCGTCTATGATCCTTACGCCGGTTGCTTTACCTTTTTTATCATCATAAATTATTGAATGAACAACCGAATGGGGCCTGATGGTTAGATTGCCTGTTTTTAAAGCCCATGGGATTGTGGATGCATTACTACTAAAGTATGCGCCATAAATACAACCCCTGTTACACATTGTTTGATTCTGGCATTTACTTCTCCCCTGTTCAACATGTATCTGTTGCGGATCGGTAATATGGGCGCATCTTGCTGCTATAAGATGACGGTCAGTAAAATTCTTTTGTAAATTCTCTTTAAAATAATTTTCAATGGCGCTTGTTTCAAAAGCAGGCATCACTATGCTATCGGGTAACTCAGGCAAACCATCTCTGTTGCCTGCAATGCCTGCAAATTTTTCAACATAACTATACCACTCTTCCATGTCTTTGTAGCGGATGGGCCAGTCAACCGCAAATCCATCTCTTACTGGGCCTTCAAAATCAAAATCACTCCATCGCTGTGTTTGTCTTGCCCATAATAATGATTTGCCACCCACATGATAACCGCGAACCCAACGGAATGGTTTTTCCTGGATGAAAGGTTGTTCATCATCTTTCAATGCCCAGTGTAAAGTTTCTTCTCGGAGATTTCTTGCACCTTGTAAATTTTTACGCTGTTCAATTGATACAGTACCACGATGATCAAATTCCCAGGGAGCTTTTGATGCAGTAGGATAATCTTTTACATGTTCAACATTACGGCCACGTTCAAGCACTAATGTTTTTAATCCTTTTTCACAAAGTTCCTTTGCAGCCCAGCCACCACTGGCACCGGAGCCAATCACAATAGCATCATATGTTCTTTTTTTATCTTCAGGCATGATCTGCTGCTTTTACATCAACGCTACCATAATAATGTCCCGGTGCTACTTTATAGCCAAGATATTCCTGCATTACTTTTTGTGAAGTATTAAAACCTCTTATTGTTTCTGATTTTATTAAGCCGAAAAAATCTTTTTCTTCTTTTTTTTCTGAGTTGGAAAGTTTTAGTAACAATTCTTCCCGTTGTGATTGAATACAATCCGCAAATGATCTTTTATGTGTTGTTTGCGCTGATCCATCCAAAGATTTTAATTGTGTCTTTACATTATCCTGCGCATCCTTTTCATAACAATCATCAATCAATTTTTGAAGGAACTTATCAACACCGACTGATAATGCGCCAACGCTATTCCCCACCGGGATGATCGTATCAGTAATACTTGCAAGGATTTTTTGTTCAGCAGATGAAAAAGAAGTTTGATGAATAGTGGTATCGCTTACTCCACAACTCACCATCCACTGGGGAAGTGTTATCAATCCACCTGATACAATGGCAAGATTTTTTATGGCTTTGCGGCGATCCATGGCAAACAATAAGAAATGAATTTAAATAAAATTCTGCTGTAAACAATTAATTAATACACACCATCATTCTACCAATAGGTGACATGTCTCGAGCTGCGAAAGATATTCTTTTGCCACCATTTCACATCATCTCCCCTGTCAGAAGTTCGCCACAAAAGATTTGATTTTGATTGCAGATGCCATAAACCACAAGCATGTGCGATCTCATGTGCCAACGTGGAAGCATTTTTTGCTCCATTGGGATCTAATGTTACATAATCAGTAAGTGGTCCAAGAGAGCAACCAGATGCATGATCGATATCCAAAACAACAAATGCTGTGACAGGATAAAATATTCCGCAAAGGCTAGACGCAAAAAAACTCCCCGTAATGGTAAACTCTTCCGATAATGCGCCTATGCTTCCTTTTGTATACAATGCTTTATAGGGTGCTTTTCTTTGTAACACTTCGGTAAATGGTTGCCCGGACTTACATGTTAGCAACCTGGTGTTAAAGTTTTTTTTGAATGATCTTTTTGCATATTCTATTGCAGTATCAAGATCAGCTGGCGAAACAACAGGATTTGCTTGCGGATCTTGCAAAATAAAGATCCTGACACGTAATTTTTTTTCCGGCCAATTTAAAAAACCAAAAAATGTATCAAATATGTTTATTACAAGTCGATGAACGGTTTCGACAATGATCCTGATTGCGATTCTTATGATTCCTTTTATTCCATTCCAAATTTTTTCCATTATTTAAAGATAAAATAATGATGAGTTTCTACTTCCCTTCTTCTTTCTTTGTTGATAATGGCCTACCTATTACCTTCGCAACCAAATTAATTCACATGAAGAGTTTTAAGATCCTTCTACTAACCATAACTTTTATTGCAGTTTCTATTTCATCTTTTGCATGGTGGGGACAGAATGGTCATCGCATAGTAGGCGAGATCGCTGACAGCTACCTCAGCAGTAAGGCAAGAAAAGCTATCCGGGAAATATTAGGTGATGAATCAATTGCCATCACAAGTAATTGGCCGGACTTTATTAAATCTGATTCTACATTTAATTATTTAAGCACCTGGCATTATATAAATGTAAAACAAGGTTTGTCACAAACTGAATTTAATGCTGCATTAGGAAATGATACACTGACAAATGCATACACTAAACTTAATTTCCTGATCGCCGAATTAAAAAATAAACAATTACCACTTGACAAAAAACAAATGTACCTGCGCCTGTTGATCCACATAGCCGGCGATATACACCAGCCGCTTCATGTTGGACAGTTCGAAGACCTGGGTGGCAACCGCATTCGGTTACAATGGTTTGGTGAATCAACAAACCTGCATAGCTTATGGGATGAAAAACTAATTGAATCTCAAAAACTCAGTTATACGGAATATGTATCATGGATCAATCATACAACTAAAACACAGCGCAAGCAATGGCAGGAACAACCAATGAATGAATGGTTTTTTGAATCATATCAACTTGCCGGAAAAATTTATAACAGTGTTACTCAACCTGAACCAAAGCTTAGTTTTCGTTACAACTTCGACCATATCGAAATGCTGAACAATCAATTATTAAAAGGCGGCGTTCGCCTTGCTGGCTTGCTAAATTCTATTTTCGGATAATTTCTACGTCTTTTGCGTTGGAACAACCAGTTTACATTTAGAAAACTTTAACGTCGCTTACCACCAAAGTGGTATTGGGTTCATTTCTTTTTGAAAGTAATTTGCACTTGTAAACTAAATTCCTATGCGTAGAAGAAAATTGCCTCATTTCATAAGACTCACGAGGCTTGCGATGAAGAGTGTGTGGTATGCATTAACAATACCGAATGATCCATATCATGAAAAAGAAGTAAACTTTTGGAATATGCCGAAAAGAAAAAAAGTGAGTGAACGACAATACAGATAAATACTCCACTGTTGTCTTTAGTTTCAATGAATACCTTTTAAAAATCTAACGTCAATCTCCTAAATTATTATTACGATGAGAAGGAAAAAATTGCCTTACATAATCAGATTAATACGGGTGTCTTTAAAATGGACATGGCACGCATTGATAATGATCCCGAAAGAAATGTTTTCCCAGAATATACATAAAAGAAAAAGACAATACAGATAAATTATTGCTTTCTATTACTTCCCTTTTCTTATTATTCGTTTTCTATGTTGGGTTCCCCAGACCTGCAATTCTTCAATTAATTTTTCCAGCGTTTCGCCATAAGGTGTCATCGAGTATTCTACTACTACAGGAACAGAATCATATACTGTTCGCTTCACCAGCTCATTCATTTCCAACTCCCGTAGTTCCTTTGACAACATTTTATCAGTAATACCATGCACCTGTTTCGCAAGTTCACTAAACCGCTTATTGCCGAATTGCAAAGCAAGAATAATAGGCAATTTCCATTTACCGCTTAAAATATCCAATGCATCCCGCACAGGAATCAGTGCTTTTGTACAGGTTTCATGCGTTCTTCCGTTTTCTTTAACTTTTGATACCATGATTTTTTGTTTTTTAGGTCACTATCCAGAAGTATAGTGCTATACTTTGGTATAGTACTATAAAAAGTATAGTAAAGGTAAGTAGCTTTGTGTCTCAAACAAAAAAAATAATTATGGCAAATCAAACATGGTCCCTGGACCCAACACATTCAGAACTTCAATTCAAGATCAAGCACCTGATGATATCTACTGTGAGCGGGCAATTCAACGAGTTTAAAGCAACTGTTGAAACAGATAATGATGATTTCACAAAAGCAAAAGTGCATTTCGAAGCTACAGTGGATTCGATCTCCACCAACAATGAACAACGCGATGCACACCTGAAGAACGGAGATTTTTTTGATGCAGAAAAATACCCGGTAATAACTTTTGATAGTGAGAAAATGGAAAAGACAACTGAAGATGAATACAATCTTTATGGCACATTATCTATGCGGGGTGTGAGTAAAAAAGTTATTCTACATACCGAGTTTGGTGGTATAACTAAAGATCCATGGGGAAATACAAGAACAGGTTTTTCTGTAAGTGGCAAGATCAACAGGCAGGATTTTGGAATGAGCTTTGGTGCTGTTTCAGAAACGGGTGGTTTGTTATTGGGTGATGAGGTGAAAATTAATGCCAATGTTCAATTGGTGAAAGAAGCAGTTGCATACGCAGCTTAAAAAAATCTTATAGTTACAGAATAAAAAAGAGGCTACAAAATTGCAGCCTCTTTTTAGTATAAAATAATTATTACTTAGTGATAATAATTTTTGCAGTTTGTATTTCGCTACCGCTTTGCATTTTAATATAATACATGCCGCTCGCCAACGAGCTCACATCTAATCTTCTAATATTATCACCTTCATTTACTGCAATCATCCTTTTTAAGACCACACTGCCTAACTGGTTTATAACTGTGATCGAAGAATTGCCATTCACCTTTGACTTAAATGCAAGATTTGCTTCGAAGCGAGTCGGGTTAGGGTAAACTAAAAGTTTGTTTCCTAAAAGTTGTACCAATTCAGGGTTCATCCTGCCACTGCCGGTTTGCACACTTAACGTATAACAGGAGTTTGCATTAAATGCTCCATTACTTTTTGGAT
>JBIOVR010000181.1:0-7451 GCA_044867875.1 Chitinophagaceae bacterium | reverse complement strand
GATCCAAAATCAGGCAAGTTCAAACTTTCAAGAAAAGCATTGATCGCAAAGCCGGAGAGACAAGATCGTCCGGCAGAAAATAATTAATTATTAATAGGAAAATAGCTTAACCCTGTTTTGCTTAAAGCGAGACAGGGTTTTTAATTTTGTATTGAATGGAATATATCAAAATCACATTTGCCGATCTGCAACCAGAACAAAAAGAAATTTTGATTGCCCAACTTGCTGACGCCGGTTATGAAGGATTTGAAGAAAAAGATTCCAGTCTTGACGCTTTTATAAATAGTAGAAGCTTTGATAAGATCATCGTAAATGAGATCTCTTTTAAATATCAAACACCTTATACAAAAGAAAAAATTGCTGAAACAAATTGGAACCAGGTTTGGGAGTCAAATTTTGAACCGGTGATAGTGAATGATTATGTCGCTATCCGTGCTGACTTTCATAAACCAATTACGAATACAAAGTTTGAAATTGTCATCACCCCCAAAATGAGTTTCGGCACAGGTCATCATGCTACAACTTATATGATGATCGAACTAATGAAAGAACTCGATCTTAATGGAAGCTCAGTGCTTGATTTCGGCTCCGGGACAGGCATACTTGCAATACTTGCTGAAAAAGAAGGGGCTAAAAATATTGATGCAATAGATAATGATGATTGGAGCATTGCAAACGCAGGCGAGAATTTTGAAAAAAATAATTGCACCAAAATAAATTTAAGAAAAGCTTCAAATGCAGCGTCTGAAATCAAATTCGATATCATCCTTGCCAACATTAATAAAAACGTGATAATTGAGAACCTGGCTTTACTTTCAGAATTATTAAATAAAGGTGGTCAAATTTTACTAAGTGGACTACTCAAGGAGGATAAAGATGAAATACTAAGTATTGCTACCGAATTACGCTTAAAATTCAAAAAAGAATTGATCCGGAACAATTGGATAGCCCTGCAATTCGATTATTAAGTGTGCTGAATGGTGTATTAATTTAGTGTTATGTCTATCCTGTTTCTATTATCTTTGTAATCCAACTTTAACAAAGGCTCCATGAACGAATTTCTATTGATCGTTCTCGCATATCTTATTGGTAGTATTCCCTCATCGGTCTGGGTTAGCAAATACTTTTTTGGTATTGATATTCGTGACTACGGAAGTGGTAATGCGGGTGCAACAAATACATTCAGAACACTTGGCCCGAATTGGGGTTCATTTGTAATGTTGGCTGATATGTTGAAAGGCATCATTGCAGTTAAGCTTGTTTATCTCATTCCTTATTATCTCGATCATGAATCTCAAATGACCAATCTGCAGATCGGCCTTGGCCTGGCAGCAGTAGTGGGACATATATTTCCCATTTGGGCTGAATTCAGAGGAGGGAAAGGTGTTGCAACTGTTTTTGGAATGGTACTCGGTATCCAGCCAATAGTTGCAGTATGTTGTGTTGGCGTATTTCTTTTGGTTCTCTATTTAACAAGATTTGTTTCCTTAAGTTCAATACTTGCCAGCCTGGCATTCCCAATTTTTATTCTAGTTATTTTCAACGAAAAAGAAGATCTCTATAGAATTTTCGCAATAGCTGTTGCCCTAATGGTCCTTATTACACACCAAAAAAATATTGGACGTCTTCTCCAGGGAAGTGAAAGCAAGGTTCCTATTCTTAAACACAGGGATCGCCGAAGACAGCGCCGGCGCAGCGGGTCTGAAAGAAACAAACTCTAATTTTCATTTTCTCAAGGTTTAACCTGATTATTTTGGTATAATCATTGAATTAGTGATAAAAACGAAACACTATGAAAAGGCTTTTATCAACCTTAATTATTGCCGCATCATTTATAGTTGCATGCAGCACTAATCCACTAACAAAAAAATCACAGCTTACTTTGTTGCCTGAATCTGAACTGCAGGCAATGGGAACCCAACAATATCAACAATTCTTAGCTACAAGTAGAGTTGTCAGCGCATCAAATAATCGTGATGCTGAAATGGTAAGAAGAGTAGGCCAGCGAATTACCCGGGCAGTACAAGAATATTATTCTCAAAATGGCATGAGTGATAAACTGAATGGATTCCATTGGGAATATAATCTTGTAGATGACAAAGCAGTTAACGCATGGTGTATGCCAGGAGGAAAAATAGTCGTGTATACTGGATTGCTACCTATTACACAAAATGAAGCTGCGCTTGCAGTAGTAATGGGACATGAAGTATCCCATGCACTTCTTCAGCATGGTAACCAGCGAATGAGCCAGGGATTATTAGCACAAGTAGGGGAAGTTGCACTTGCCGTGGCTCTTTCCAATAAACCAACAGAAACCCAAAACTTATTTTTAGCTGCTTATGGAGCCGGCGCTACAATTGGTGTCATGCTTCCGTTTTCACGTAAACAAGAATTAGAAGCAGATAGATTTGGTTTGATTTGGCCCGCAATGGCTGGTTATAATCCCCAGGAAGCCATTCCTCTTTGGGAGCGGATGGAAAGAGCTTCACAAGGCCAAAAACCGCCTGAATTTTTGAGTACACACCCAAGTGAAGGAACCAGAATTGATGAACTCCAAAAATATATGCCTGAAGCAATGAAATATTATAAACCAATGGCTAAATATTGATTATTGAGTTTATCTAAAAAAATTGATTACAATCCAGATTCCGGCTTTTTATGGTAATAAGCCGGAATTTCTTTTATAATCCGGTCAGCGTGATACTATATTTCGTACATTTGTGCCCCGCTAATTTGTGTACGCTGAAGCCGGTCTACGAACCGGGCGGTTTCGGAAAACCCAAAAACACCAATTTTAGGTATGTCTCAAACGCTTCTCGAAAAGCTTCAACTAGCAGACGAAAAGAATCTTTTGATTCAAGGTTTACCTTCTTCAATTGAAAAGCAGTTCAGCAAACTTTCTTTTGCAAAGAACGTTACGCCGCTTCTAAAGAGCCGTAAAATTGACTTTGCACTGGTTTTTGCCGTGAACGAAAATCAGCTTAACAGCATATTGCAAGAGGTAATGCCTGCATTAAAGCATGATTCTAAATTCTGGGTTGCTTCTCCTAAAACCAGCTCCAAAATTGTAACTGATCTGAACCGTGAATGCAGTTGGCAAAAGCTGACCACATCTGGTTATGAATGCCTTGACCAGGTAGCATTAGATCATGTTTGGAGTGCCACCCGTTATTGTAAGGGTGAGTTGGTCGAAGGAATAAGGATCAGCCGCAGAGAAATGGCTGCAATGGAAGCTTAAAAATTTTATTGGCTAAGCAAAATAACCATGATATTTTCATGGTTATTTTTTTTATGTCCCATCTCAACGTAGAAATAAAAGCAATTGTCAATGACCCTTCATTTGTAAGAAATTATTTAGTTAACCACAGTGCCATTTTTAAAGGAACAGATGAACAAACTGATACTTATTTTAATGTCGATACCGGCAGGTTGAAATTGAGGGAAGGCACTATTGAAAATAATTTGATCTTTTATAATCGGATTAACCAGGCTGGCCCAAAGAGTTCACATTTCAATTTGGTAAAAATTGAAGATGCTAAAGGCTTAAAAGAAGTTCTTGAAAGATCATGTGGTATAAAAATGATCGTAAGAAAAAAAAGAGAGATCTATTATATAGACAATGTGAAATTCCATATTGATGAGGTTCCCGGGCTAGGTTCTTTTATCGAAATAGAAGCCGGCAATATACTGGCTGATAAAACCGAATCTGAATTATTGGATCAATGTAATTTTTATCTGAAGGAATTTGGGATCAAAGAAGAAGATCTGATCGCAGAATCTTATAGCGATCTGTTGATGAAAGTTAATGATACTATTTAATGATAACGGCACCTAGTTTCCCCGAAATCTCTCTTTCCATTTGTTTCAGGTGTTCATGCGTTTGAGCCAAAGTTCGATATTCCTCAGGAGTATGTTTCTTTTCAATATCTACCTGGTTTTCTAATAACATTCTTTTGATCTTTTTTAATTTGAGGTAATTCAATGCAGACTCAACTTCTATATGGGTTTTGTCTTCATCCATTTTAAGAAATGTCATTAACTCGTTTTCATTCCCAACAGTAACCGATCTCAAAAAATCCTCATAGCTCTGTTCAAATAATTTTTTTTGATAGCCAGTCGAACTGCTGAATTCCCGTTTCCAATGTTCACTCGCTTCATAAGGGAAATTAAGTAGAGAAACTGCAAAAGAACTAATAGCCGGGTCATTGCTATATACAAAGAGATTTTTGTTAAGAATAGTACGTTCTTTATCTAATGCTTTTTTATATTCATTGATAAGCTTTATTACATCAGCATTATCGAGCAAACCTTCATCAAGGATCTCGTTAAGCATAAATTCAGCAACCAATCCTCCATTCCATTTTTTATTACCGTGTTCCAGCAGAACTCTTGCAAATTCTTTTTCCTGTAACTCATCCTTAAACAAAAGATTGAACGTGGTGTCATCATAATCGGTTGCAGCGGCTTTTTGTGCATTTTCCTCATGCGATCTCGCTTCCTCAAATGGTAAAGCTTTTTCCTGCGTACTTATCTTGTTACGGATAAACTTATTTACCAATGCATGTAAACCACCTTCATCGATCTTTAATATCTCAGAACATTGTTTGATATAATCCTGTTGCTTGGTAAAATCTTCTGCCTTGTTGATCTTTGAGATCGTTTCAGCGATGCTGTTTACTACTTCAGATTTTTTTGTAGAGTCGCCGCCTGCATCTTTCAATGCAACTTCCAGTTGAAAAAGGATGAAATCTTTTCTATTACTTCTTACAAATTCATTGAAAGCTGAAGCGCCAACTTTATTTACATAACTATCCGGATCTTCTTTATCTGGTATTAAAACAAGTTTTACATTCATTCCTTCTTCCAAAGCAAGATCAAGACCACGAAGAGCTGCTTTTATACCTGCTGCATCTCCATCATAAATGATCGTAAGGTTGTTTGTATATTTTCTTATTAGTCTTAACTGATCTATTGTTAATGAGGTTCCGCCCGAAGCCACCACGTTTTCTATTCCTGACTGATGTAATGAAATAACATCTGTATATCCTTCTACCAGTAAACATTCATCGGCTTTGTCAATTGCCATGCGGGCAAAATAACTTCCATAAAGTATTTTGCTTTTTACATATATCTCATTTTCTGGGGTATTAATATATTTCGGCGCTTTATCATTTGTTTTAAGGATCCTCGCACCAAAACCCAAAACCTTACCGCTATGATTATGTACCGGAAAAATTATCCTGCCGCGATAATTGTCCATCAAATGATCATTGCGGTTTGCAACAAGACCTGTTTTTACCAACAACTCTGTATTGTATTGAGAGGCTATTGCAGCTTTTGTAAAACTATCTCTTGCTTCAGGATTATAACCGAGTTGAAATTTTTTAATGATGTCTTCGCGAAAACCTCTTTCTTTTAAATAGCTCAGGCCAATATCACGACCTTCTTCAGTTTCAAATAATACTTTAGAAAAAAATTGTTGGGCAAAATTGTTGATGATATAAAGGCTGTCCGCCACCTGCATTTGCTGACGTTGCTCATCAGTTGCAAAACTTTCTTCTATTTCAATTCCATACCTGGTTGCCAGCCAGCGAAGCGAATCAACATAACTATACTTCTCATGCTCCATCAAAAAACTGATGGTGTTGCCGCTTTTACCGCAACCAAAACATTTATAAATTTCCTTTGAAGGAGAAACAGTGAAAGAAGGAGTTCTTTCGTTATGAAAAGGGCAGAGGCCAAGATAATTCGTACCCCGCTTTTTTAATTTTACAAAACCACCAACCACATCAATAATATCAATGCGGCTCAGTATCTGTTGTATAGTATTTTGTGAGATCAAGGGCTGCTAATTTCGGTATAAAACCGGAACGAAAGTAACCAGATCCGCTTTTCTCCATTAATTCTTTTTCAATATTAAACCCTATTTTATTTTTTCAGTCACTAAGCAGGTAAAAAACTGTTTATGAGAAAAAATCTGACCTTTCTTCTATTAACCTTAATTGTCTTTTTTGCCTGCACCCCGTATGAAACCATTCCCAGTAGCACTGAAGGATACATACCGGTTTACAGCCAGGATGTTTTAACTCTAAAAACAGTAAAAGCTGAACAACCCCGAACGACCGTAAATGGGGGTAAGATATATACCGTTGGGAGCCTACTTTTCCAGGTAGAGCAAGATTCGGGAATACACATTATCAGTTATGCCAACCCTTCAAGTCCTCAGAAACTTGGTTTCATTAAGTCCTTTTTATGCAAGGAGATCACAGTTAAAAATGGTTTTATTTATACCAATAATTTGAGTGATCTGGTGGTAATTGACATCAACAACCCTACAGATGTAAAAGAAGTGGGTCGTACTCCAAATGTGTTTCCAGATCTGGCCAGTCAATATCCCCCAAAAAACTCAAGCAATCAGTTTGGCAGGATTTATTTTGAATGTCCAGATCCTAAAAAGGGAACTGTCATCGCTTGGAAAAAACAAACCATTAATAACCCTAAATGCTGGAGATAATGAAAACGCTTTATAATTTAATTGCAATATTTATTCTATCTGCTTTAATAAGTTGTACCAAAGAAACAGCATCGGCTGATGCATCAACAGGTGCTGGGGGTTCAACTGCAAGATTTACCATCGCGGGCAATTATTTGTATGTAGTGGATAATATTTCTCTTAAAGCATTTGACATATCATCGAATACTACTCCAGTATTTAAATCAAAAACTGAAATAGGAATAAATATTGAAACAATTTTTCCTTACCAGGACAAACTATTTATAGGTTCTTCTTCAACTATGTACGTTTATTCTTTGTCCAATCCTACAAAACCAACACAGTTAGGAAAAGCGGAATATACAATTCGTATGTCATGTGATCCGGTTGTGGCAAGAGATAGTGTTGCTTATGCTACACTGAGATCAACTGGACGTTGCGGTGGTAGCCAAAGCGCTTTAGTTGTTTATAATATAAAGAGTGTTTCTTCACCACAATTAATGAATAATATTTTTGTCTCCGAGCCCTATGGATTGGGGATAAAAAATAATTCACTTTATGTTTGTGAAGGTCAAAATGGAATTAGTGTTTTTAATATAACCCAAGCATATAACCCTGCCTGGGTTTCCGAGATCAAAGCAAGTAATACAGCTTTTTATGATGTCATTCCTTATGGCAATATTTTGATCGCACAAGTGAATGATGGTTTTATATTGTATGATATTGGTACCAATCCTATGCAACCGGCTTTTCTTTCAAGAATTTTGAATTAAGCTTATGAGCCGAGCCATCTGTACCATTTTTTTTCTTTCAATTTTCTTCAATTGCTTTTCTCAATTTGAAAAGAATAATTTCTATTCCGGAAAAGCAATTACACTTCGCACCAATCCATTTTCATTTTTACAAAGCGACGCTGGTATTATGATTGGTGTAAATTACAGGTGGCTCCAAAGATGGT
>JBIOVR010000180.1:0-3718 GCA_044867875.1 Chitinophagaceae bacterium | reverse complement strand
ATAAGTCAAGTCAAAAAAATATTCAATATCAGAAAGAACTGGAGGCTAATATTGAGGAACTGAAAAGGATGGATGCTAAACTAAGAGAATTAAAAAGCATGGAAAAATTTACGGCAACTGGTCGTGTTGCACGAACAATAGCACATGAAGTAAGAAACCCGTTGACAAATATTTCCTTGGCAGCTGAACAATTGCAGGAACTCACCACCCAGAATAATGAATCTTCAATGTTGTTAGATATGATAGGCAGAAACAGTATCCGGATAAATCAACTTATCTCTGACCTGCTCAATGCTACGAAGATCATTGAACTAAATATTCGGCCAGTAAGCATTAATAAAATACTCGATGAAACTCTTGAAATGGCCGCTGATCGACTAGATCTTAGCCAGGTAAAAGTGCAAAAGAATTATGCAAGTGATGTTTGCAATGTAATAGTTGATGAAGAAAAAATAAAGATTGCTTTTTTAAACATCATAGTGAATGCTATTGAGGCGATGGAAAAAAGTAAAGGCATTCTTTCCCTGAGAACTAAAAATGGCGGTGATTCCTGCATAATTGAAATAGAGGATAATGGCAACGGCATGGATGACGATACTTTACAAAAGCTGTTTGAACCCTATTTTACAAGCAAACCCAATGGAAACGGACTTGGGTTAACTAATTGTCAGAACATCATTCTAAGTCATCGGGGTAATATTACAGTTAAAAGCACACTAAGAAAAGGAACCTCCTTTATCGTAACCTTAAAAATGGTAGATTAAGTGTAGAATTTTTTTCCCACCTTATGCCGAGTTTGGAACGATTGAGTTTAGAATAACCTCTTTTGAAAAAGGTTTTGAAATAAAATGCTCGGCTCCGTCCCTTGTTGCCTTTTTACGTTCCTCATAAGAATCATGCGCTGTGATCATAATTACATGAATAGATGGGAACTTCTCTTTCCAGCGTTTTATTTGGTTTATTCCCAGCCCATCAGGTAAGTGATTGTCAAGGAAGACATAGTAGAAGTGATCGGGGGATTGAAGCATCTTATCCGCCTCCGAAAGACTGCCAGCAAAGGAGGTCTGTATATTCTTTTGCTTCAATATGTTGCTCAACAGGTAACAAATATCTGTCTCGTCATCAACTATCAAAGCCTTTCTTCTTTTTGGGTCGGTAAGCTCTTTAGTTTTTACACTAGGATTTATACTATCATTTTTTCTTTCCACTGGTTCTTTTCCTTTTCACGAGGAAAAAAGGCAATTTTACTGCCAAAGACCTGAAGATAAAAATGATTTAGTAATTTAGTAAGAATAGATTTGGCATGATTTCAGTTTAAATTGTGAGGTAATTATTTCCCAAAAGTTAAACTCCCCTCAAATGGCAAAAAGAGCTCTCATTATCGATGATGATATCGACCTATGCTTACTGCTTAGTCGATTCTTAAATAAAAACGGATTCGAAACTAGTTCTGCTCATTCAGGAGCAAAAGGTATTGCACTATATGATCCGGCAAATTTTGATGTAGTAATATGTGATTACCGGCTTGATGACATGGATGGCATTAAGCTCATCAAAGGGCTTAAAGCGAAAGATCCCCATGTTCGTATATTGGTTATAACGGGCTATTCAGATATTAAAACAGCCGTTGAAGTAATTAAATTAGGCGCTTTCGATTATATCACAAAGCCGCTTATTCCTGATGAAGTTCTTTCTATTTTAAATAATTTATCGAACAAAAGCGATGACAAAGCTGCTGTTGCGGGCCAGTCAACTGAACCAGGATCAAGTGCAAAAAGAAAGACAAACGTAGATTTTTACAAAGGCAAATCTCCTGCATCAGTTTTTTTACATGAACAGGCTAATATAGTTGCAGGTACTAATTACAGTGTTCTCCTTTATGGTGAAAGCGGAACGGGAAAAGAAGTAATTGCAAGTTTGATCCATAATCTTAGTGAACGTAGTCATAAACCATTTGTGGCGCTTGATTGCGGAACTCTTTCCAGGGAGTTGGCAGGCAGCGAACTTTTTGGCCATGTGAAAGGTTCTTTCACCGGCGCCATCCAGGATAAAGAAGGTCATTTTGAATTGGCAGAAGGCGGTACATTATTCTTAGATGAAGTGGGTAATCTATCTGCTGGTGTTCAAGCCGCTTTACTAAGAGTGATACAAGAAAGAAAATTCAAACGTGTCGGTGGTAATAAAGAGACTCCCACCGATGTACGTATAATTGTAGCATCAAATGAAAATTTGAATGAAGCGTATAGAAAAGGAAAATTCAGAGAAGATCTGTATCATCGTTTAAACGAGTTTTCAATACATCTTCCGCCACTTCGTGAAAGACGGGAAGATATTCTTCCACTAGCAGAGTTTTTCCTTGAAAGATCAAATGAAGAAACAAGGAAAAATATTAGTGGCTTTAATGAGGATGTGCTGAATATATTCCTTGAATATTCATGGCCGGGTAACCTGAGAGAATTTAGAAATGTTGTTCGCCGTGCAGTATTACTTACGCCTTCAGATGCAAAAATTGCTGTTTCAACTTTGCCACAGGAAATTGTTCATCATGTTCCACATCACGCACCAGCTTCTCCTTTTGAACAAGCAATGCATCCACAATTTGATGGTTTGACACATCCAGAAAATTTTCCGAATAAAGATCTGTTGAAAGGTGCAGCAAGCCGTGCCGAATTTTATACTATCATGTCTGTGATGCAACAAGTAAATTTCAATAAGAAAAAAGCTGCTGAAGTATTAAAGATAGATCGGAAAACTCTTTACAATAAATTAAAAAGTTTCCAGATAACACAGCAACAATAGAATTCAGTTACATGTTTATCGAGGAAAAAAATACACAATAACTTTGTGTATTTTTTTTTATTGTATATCCGAAGTCTGATCAATTTCATTTTAAACGTAGAATTCCTAAGGCATAGTGTTTGTGAAAAAATTGATGATATCTCATTCATTAATTTAAAATTCAGGTTATGACAACACGTAGAAATTCAAGCTGGGGATTCGGAACAATGGATTCCGATGAAAGTCGACGCAGTGGTCGCGGAAGTCGTCAATCACAAGGTCGAAGTCAAAACAGAGATGAGTATGAAAGTGACTATGAAGACTATTCCGATGAAGACGATGATGAAGATCAGGGAAACCGTTACATGAATTCCAGTCGTAACCAAAATGACTGGGATGAGGATGATAATTACAATCAGGGAAGGAGTGAACGAAACAGGCATTCGGGCATGAACTATCAGGATGACGATGATAATTATAGTCAAGGAAGAAGTGGACGTAGACGTATGGGAATGAATTACCAGGACGACGATTATGATGACTATAATCAGTCAGGAAATTGGGGAAGTGGACAAGGAAGAAATCAGGGCAGGGGCCGTGGTTACGATAATGATTACAATAGTTCTGGAAATTCCTATTCAAGAAAAGGCTTTGGCAGTATGAATAGAAACATGGAATCTGGTTATGGTGGAAATTCCGGTTATGGTAATGGAAGCCGCGATCAATATTCAAGAGGACAAGGTGGTGGCTATGGAAATAGTAGAAGAGGCTCTGGATATGAAAGCAAATCAGACTATGGATATAACAGCGGTTCTGATTATGGATACGGTGGTAACAGTGGACGCAGCCAATCTTCGAGAAGCGGATATGGAAATAGCAATTCAAATTGGGGATCTGGTAGTTCTGGTAGCGGAAATTAGGGAACTGGCAGCAATGAAGG
>JBIOVR010000179.1:0-2220 GCA_044867875.1 Chitinophagaceae bacterium | reverse complement strand
GTGACAGAGGATAAGATCGCATATTTGAGAGATATGGAGCGAAAGCTAAAGCAGATTGTGGTTGATTTCAGAAAAACAGAGGATAAAGAAAATAAAAAGGAATTGATGCGACAGTTGCGCTTGTTATTGTTTCCGCCAAAAAAAGAACAAACAGGGGAGAAAGCAAAAAAGAAGATCAATTCAAAATACCAGGAAGTTGGTGGGGATATACGAATTGGAAATAAGGTATTGATGAAGAAGAATCATCAGGTGGGTGAGGTGAAAGAGATTAGAGGAAAGAAAGCGGTTGTTCAACTAGGAATGATTCCTATCACTGTCGAAATCGGCGATCTTGTTGTTGTTTCCGAACGACAGTAAGTAAGGATGCGAGAGGTTGATTTTTTTTCGGGCTTCATGATTACAGACGCGCCAATAATCAATATTCCATATTCCTATGTAAAAGGTTTTGCTGCATGTATGGCAAAAAACTTCGCCTAATATTTTTTTATCTCTTGTTTATCACAGATGGATATACTCCTATCAGCAATAGCTTTTGCCTTGCAATGTTATTTCATACCTCGGTAAAAAGTATAAGGCTGCAGACTCAATGGAGCAGTTTGCTTGCAAATATTGAAAAGCAGTCCTTAGACCGTGGTTTGTTTTACCTTCTGCGATTAAACAAAGAACTTTTCTAATTTTGGTGTTCAGCCCTAAGAGGAAGCAGGCTCTGCCGGAGGGCAACCTGTCAGCAATAAGGCTGAAGCGACGATTTAGAGATGTGATGCTTTTAGCTCACATCTCTTTTTCTTTAAAATAAATCTGAGCTGTATGGCTAAGAAAACTCAATTGACAACTCCGATTTGATAAGGTATACCAGTTAAAAGAACTCTTCTTATTCTTCGTAATAGTTTTCGTGCAATGCGGACCACGGCTTTATGATCGCTCATTCGCTTGCGCAGTTGCTGATAAGCCTCTAGCATTGCCGGATCCTTTTTTATACATTGCCAGGCAGCTTGAATCAAACAACGGCGCAGTTCATTATGACGCCTCGATGTTATTCCAGTGTGGCGTTGCGTTTCTCCTGTGCTGTCGCTGTCAGGACAAAACCCTACAAAATCATTGAGCGAATCAAAGTTTTTAAATCTTCTTATGTCTCCAACTTCCAGGGCAAACATGGCTGCATTGACTGTACCGATCCCAGGAGCACTGCTGACTAATTTTATCTGGTCACGATAACGATCGTCCTGCATCACTAAACGTAATTTTCTTTCAGCTCGCAATAATAACTCCCTTAAGTGTTTTATTTGATCCAACATCAGGCAAATCGTATCCTCCAACAACGCATCCTGATGACTTTGTTCTTCTATCCAACTAAGAAAATTATGACTCCAATTATTTTTTTCAAATTGTTTTGGCAGCTCAATTCCCTGGAACTTAAATAAACTCTTTAAGCGGTTTTTTGATCGGGTTAGATCCCTCTTCAAGCTATGGCGCAGCCTGATCAAACTGCGTTGTTTTTGCAATCCTTCGTCGGGAACATGAATGCCTTTTAAACTTCCAGATCCCAGATTGTTGGCAAGCTTTAGGGCGTCTACCTTATCAGTTTTCCTTTTTTTCTCCTTATCAGTACTGCCGATATCAGCCGCATGCACTACAATACAGTCTATACCGACTTTTGTTAAACGTCGCTGTAATTCAAATCCCCAGGCACAACTCTCGTACACGCATTTGATGATGGCTCCCTGATAATGACTTTGCAAATGGTCAATCAGGCATTGGGCAACAGCAAGCATTCTAAAATTAGCCAACGTGACTTCTCCACATCGAATTGCGACTTGCCAATCCTTTTGATGAACATCAATACCAACATAAATTGTCTTGCCCGAAAAATCAATGATGTTCCTACCTTTATTGCCGGTTTCGGTAGCGGCGGAAGTTTGCTGTTTCATATTGAATAATTTTATCCAGCAAAGTTCTTCCTTACAGCCGGGATTTATTCCCGGACTGTTGCTGCACCGAAACCTTTTTACATATAGACTCGATAAGTCAATATGTCAATTCTCAAATAAATGTTCAACGTCAGCTTCAACTATAAACGTCAATATTCAAGTCAATTAACAATTTCAATTTTCATTGCGGATTTTACACTTGAAAATTGAAATTGTTAATTGACTTGAATATTGACGTTTATAGTTGAAGCTGACGTTGAACATTTATTTGAGAATTGACATATTGACTTAT
>JBIOVR010000178.1:0-15494 GCA_044867875.1 Chitinophagaceae bacterium | reverse complement strand
TCATAGATCCTGTCTTTTCTGGGGCTATTTAGCTTAGGTAATTGAAATTGTGGCGCCAAGGAAAATGCATGAAGCAAAATTGTTTCCATCCTGGAATAAGGCGCAGTGGTATAAACAGCATCAAGATATTCCGCACCGCCGGCCTGGTAGCTCTTGTCATTAATTAATTTTGACGATATCCTCATTACATCTTCCAAAGATTTTACAGGCATCAATACATACATGGTTTTATCCGAAAGTGTATCGTTCGAGTGATTCTTAAATACACCAATATTTTTAATATTTATTTTATGTAAGGCAGGTAATAAGGCGCTTTGCAGATAATTATCGATCACTTTTTCCTGTGATGCATTGGTAAAATGATAAACTGTAAGTTGATAAAATTCTCTTTCAGTTTTAGCTGATGATACCCACGATTGAGATAGGCTAGCAAATAAGATCATTAAAATCAGGCAGACGGGTTTGAGTTTACTCATTGCAATTAATTTTTCTAAAATTAAGAATTTCATGGTTGAGCTTTGTTCCTATTATAAAATAAAAAAGGGGCCATAAGCCCCTTCATTAATGATGTTTTTAGTGTTAATATCGTCCGTCTTTTTTATCCATTCCACGGCCAATAACATAACCGCCACCGCCACCAATCACACCGCCAATCACAGCACCTACTGCACGATTTTTCTTATTGATTACTGCACCGAGGACTGCGCCTGCGCCTGCACCAATTGCAGTTCCTTTTGCAGCCTTACTCCAACCTTTTTTCTTGGTTGTTGTTGTTTTAGCGGCGTTTTGAGATTCAGACACCATTTTTGGACTCTGATAACTCACAGTACGTTTTGCAGGCGTACTCCTGGTTGTTGTCTTCGGGGCAACATAACTTGCCTTTTCTGTTTCTAATGCCTCTAATGTTTTTGTGTCTTTCCATGCCTCAAATTGGGCCAACTCCGTGGCATCAACTTTTTTCATTTTAGTATTACTGCTGATACCTACTATTGCTGCTACAGATACCACTGCAGCTATGGCAATAACGATAAATAGTAAAGGTTGTTTCATAACTGAGTTTTTTAAGATGATTAAATTATTTTTCATTTCGTTCTATACTATGGAAAAACGGTGCCAGAGATTTGATAACTGTTAAATAAATCGTTAATACAATTTCAATCATCAACTACTTAATTCTTTATGATCTTTGACTTTTAACAATGAGAAAATCATTGTATTTGAATAAAAAAAATAACCTGTGTTCATAACACAGGTTATTAAAATTTTCGAAAACAAAATTACTTTGATACGATTGCACGGAGACGTTCTAAATCCTGGATTCCTTCGTATTTAATCGGAACTTCTTTGTTAAAACCGGCTTTTTTTAAAGTAGCAAATCCTTCGATTCTTATTACTGCTTGTTTCTTTTTAAATATTTCACGATGATTTTTTACAGCACTGATATTATCCATTTTTAATTCAGCAGGAATTATAAACTCCTGGTGTTTGTGTACTGTTACTTTATCACTGATACTAAATCGGCCAAAATACATGTTGTCGATATATACATCTCCTCTTGCCTGGCTAAGTGTTACGCCAAAGTCATTTGGATTATAATAAACCAAATCAAGGCCTGCGGTAGTTTGTAGCAGACCAACATCCGTAATGCGTACATTTTGAATTTCACGATATTCAGGTTCTTTAATATTCTCAGATTTGCAGGAAACAAGAAAAAGTGCGGCCGGAGCCAAAATGAGTATTAGTCTTTTCATAATGTTTGAGTTTAAATTTAGGTAATATAAACCGTTACTATATTCAAACTATCAGGCCATTTAACGTTAAACTTCTGTGAAGTACTTCTCTTAACAGGATTTTATTATTTTACACCTAATTCATGCATACTACTTTTAAAAAATTGGTCGTGATCCTGCCGGTCATGATCGTTAGCTTATTTTATTTCCGTGTATTATATCACGAAAGTTATAGCGGCGCAAGTTTCAAAAGAGTAGTAGGGTTAGTTTTAAGCATCCTGTTATTATTCGCATGGATCGTCTTTGTAACGATCAGGAGTAAACAAAACAATTTTTTGCAGGTAACAGTCCAGGCAAGTTTTTTTGTTTACATTTTTGCTGTTCTTCAACTCACAGGCTATTTTATTCTTTTTAAAGAGATCTCGTCACATGATTGGTGGGATAAAATGAATACGAGAATCAACACACATGATCGGGTAAATCTGGAGCCTTTTAAAACAATTGATATCTATCAGACTTTGGGCAAACAGGTCCTTGGAAATTTTGTGATGCTTTTGCCGTTGGGTATTTATCTTCCATTGCTCTACACAAAGCTTAGAAAGGCTTATAGTTTTTTC
The DNA here is from genome assembly GCA_044867875.1 of Chitinophagaceae bacterium. Taxonomy (GTDB): domain Bacteria; phylum Bacteroidota; class Bacteroidia; order Chitinophagales; family Chitinophagaceae; genus VBAS01. Next base: position 13,147 of record JBIOVR010000178.1, on the reverse strand, counting down.
GCAGTGTTATTCATCTGTTTTTTAGTTTCTGTTTGTATCGAGCTTCTTCAATTAGCTACCAGCTACCGCAGTACGGATATTGATGATGTGATCTTAAATACATTAGGTGGCGGTGCTGGCTTTATAATTTATCTTTTGATCAAAACTATAATATCTCCAAAAAAACCTGTTGAGCAAACTAACACTGTTATTCGCTGATCACATCCCATGGAGTTGTAACTGTATTATCTTTATCTTCATCCTTAGGTCTTTCTTTACCTGGTTTTATTGGTAACGGCTCGTTGCCTCTGCCTTTTGGTAACGACAAATCGATCTTTAAAGTCTCAAAATCTTCTTTAGTTATTTTATCGTTTTTATCGCTGAGATGTCTTTTTACGATCTCTTTTGCTGTCTTGCCATGCTTTTTTCGCTTTGATCTATTTGTGTTTTCAGCATTTTTTTCCCCTTTTGCAGAAGATTTTTTTGATGTTGCCATAATAAAGGTTTACTAATGACACGAAAAATATATGCCAGTTAGTAAAATTTTCGATGGCACCTTTTTTGCCAACCTGCTATTAATGGCTTTGATGTTGGAAATCATGAAAGAATGATAATATAAATAATGATTTAATAATACAATAAAATTTTATAACTAAAACCTCTTAGTATGAAAAAGATCATAAGCAGATCATGGTTAAGATTTACAACAATTCTTTTATCTTCTTTTTTAAGTGTCGTCTCATTTGCACAGGATAAAGGAATCGATGTTGATATAAATGTAAAAAAAGAACAAGCGTGGTACCAAAATCCTATAGTATGGGTAATAGGAGGTGCGGTATTTATATTATTATTGGTCGCCTTGTTAAGAGGTGGAGAAAAAAGAAGTGCTTAATAGCGTTGAGGTGGATATATCGAAAGCCGGGTTTTTGCCCGGCTTTCATTTTATATAAAAATCTTCATATTAGAAGTGGGGCATTTTCGCCACAATAGATATTCAAACATTCTACTTTGTAACTGCGTGTTTTTTTATTGGTATGGACTTTGTTTTTAAGTATCTAAATAATTAAATATTAATTAAATCAAATTCATTATGAAAACTATTTTTCTTTTTCTCGCAAGTTGTATAAGTATTCTATCAGTGTCTGCGCAAAGCGTAAGTACTGTAACGGTCAATGTGCGGGGAAACAATAACGAAGCAATAATGATAGACAGTAAAGAATATACTGTTTATAGTGATAACAATACAAACACAAGTACTCCAATTGTTGTATCTAATCTTCAATCAGGCCAGCATACGTTACAAATAAGGCGCTCAAATGAGGTCAATCCTTCATCAACTGTATTTACTACACGTACAGGATATGACCTGCAAATCACTATTACCCCTAATGGAAGTGTACAGTTAAAAGAAACAAAATGGCGGGCTGGTGATAATAATACAGGGCAAAATATGCAGGCTATGAGTGTTACTGATTTTAATACCTTGTATAACACAATACGTAGTCAATGGGGATCGTCAAAAAAGATGACAATGGTTAGTGATGCCTTTGCAAATACGAATTATTATTTTACAACAGCACAGGCAAAACAGTTGATCCAATTAGTAAATAGTCAAAGTAATCGTTTCACATTAACTAAAGCATCTTATCGGAGCATTACTGATCCAACAAACTTTACACAGATGTATGATGTGCTAAACAGCCAATCACACAGAGATCAGTTGGCAGCATATGTAAGTACTTATAATGCCGGTAGTTCTTCCACCGCTATGACAGCATCCAGGTTCAATACGATTTATAAAACTGCCCAACGCCAGGCTACAACAAATTCAAAAGTTTCTTATATCTATAATTCATTTACAAACACCAATAATTATTTTACGGTTTCACAAGCCAGGCAATTAGTACAACTGGCTCCTGATGAAGCCAATCGTCTTTATTTGGCTAAAATATCTTACAGAGGTATCATTGACAGGACTAATTTTTCTCAAATGTATACCTTGCTTAATTCCCAGTCAAGTAGAAATGAGCTGAACACTTTTGTAAGTACATATGATAATAGCAATCCTGTTTATACAAGAATGGCGATGAAGGAAGCAGAGTTTAACACTCTCTATCGGGACATCCAAAATCGCTATGGTATCGGTGCAAAAATGTCAGCGTTATCAAATGTTTTTGCAACTGAAAATTATTATTTCACAACTGCACAAACAAAGCAACTTATACAGCTGGTAAGTGAAGAAAATAACAGGCTTGAATTGGCTAAATCATCTTATAATAACATTGTAGACCAGGCAAATTTCAGTCAGCTCTATGATCTATTTTCATACAATTCAAGAAGCGATTTAGAAATATATATAAGAGATCATCAAACAGACCCTGTTTATACTCCACCGGTTTATACGAGAACGCCAATGTCAAACTCAAGCTATACTTCATTGTACAATGAAGTAAGAAATACATATGGGTTTGGCGCAAAGATGTCCAGGTTGACAGAAATTTTTGCAAACGAAAGTTATTATTTCACTGTTGCCCAAGCGAAGCAGTTAGTTCAATTAGTAAGTGATGAAAGTAATCGATTGGAATTAGCAAAATCAGCTTATGGCAATATTACCGATCCTGCAAATTTTAATTTAATGTATGATGTATTAACAAGCCAAAGCAATAAGAATGAATTATCGACCTATGTAAATACATATTCTTATAACAGGCAATAAATCTTCGACAAAACAACCCGGCCTTTTCTCATGTTGTCATTTAAAGGAAAGGCTGGGCTCTTTTTTTATATGCTGATCACAAAATTCTTTTGTTGTTTTATTTCCGTAAACCCAAGATGTTGATAGAATAAATGTGCTTCGGTTCTTTTTACATTACACCGAAGTCCGATCTTACTGTTATTTTTTTCCCTGGCCCATTGTTTTACTTTATCGATCAATAATTTTCCAATTCCCATTCCCCGATGATCCTGGTCTATCACTAAGCCATTTATCTCACAATGCGGCATTACTTCGATCATAATAGCCTGTGAGGCGCCGATCCAGCCAACGATCTTGTTTTCGTATTCAGCTACAAATGCTGTATGATCCTTATTTTCTAAAACCGCATTGATGTTTTGAAGTGTTTGTTCAAATGATAGAGGATATCCAAGCTGCTTTGAGAGAGCATTAACTCCTATTACATCATTTGCATTCATTTCTCTTATACTGATTTTCATGACCATAAGGATAAATGAAGATATTATTCAGGTAATACTAGTTTACACTTTTTTAATCGCCTTGACAGCGTCAATAAACTCATATATTGTATCGGTTGTTTTATCGATGAGGAGCGGATCTAAATACTCATAGATCTCAATTGCTTCACCGGCATGAGCTTCTGCAATCGCATCTAATAGTTCGGGCATGGTCATTTCTTTAAGTCTGGCGATTATGTAGGCTTGTTCCATTTTTCAAATGTAGTTTTCTTCCACGGATCATATTCAAAGTTTAAAACTTAATTTACAATAGCAAAACTAAATAGTAGCTTTATTTAAAACTCTATTATATGAACCAGCCTGTATTAATTTTTGTGGGAATTGCTGCAGTTCTGTTTATTATCTTACTTATACTTCGCAACAAAAAAGATAAAAAGGAAGTGATTGACCAGATAAAAAATGATTACCCCAAATCCAAAGATAGAGAAGGCGATGCAGACGTCGATAATGACTCGCAAATGCATTGATTTTCCCTCTGTAATTTACTCGTACGAGCCTCGCATTGTAGAAACTATTCCCCCAGTAAAGCCTGTTAATATTATTTTACTACTTTAAAAAAATTGGCCTGATTCTTATCAGTGTTATAATGGTAATAATTTTTAAACAAAAAAATTTATCATGAAACAGATAAGCTTCCGCTGGGGATATAAAATTTTCCTCGCAATTTTCTTTATTTGTATGCAGGTAGTGCTATGGGCACAAGAGGGTGACAAAACCGTTACTACAAAAACAGAATCAACAACGTCATCAACTCAATGGTACACGTCTCCGTGGGTATGGGTAGCCGGAGGAGCAGTATTCATTATCATCCTGGTAGCTCTTATGCGTGGCAACTCAAGTACCAGTGAAACAAGAACCACCGTAATAAAAGATAATATATAGACATAGTCGAATTTATTTGCGACAGGCTATATGTTTATAGCCTGTCGCAATATTTTTTGCTTTGATTGAACAAATCATATTTCCTAATTCAACCACTTAAATAGTACCTTTCATTTAATGAAATCGATCATTGAATGATAGTTTGCCAGAATGTGGTAGTGAAGGGTAATCAAAAATTCTGTCCGGGTTGCGGCCAGATACTGCTTGCTGAACGTATTACATGCATTATTTACTACATGAAGTGGCTCATGCCTTCTGGCACCTTGAAAAAGGTTTTTTATATACACTGAAAGAATTGGCTACTAAACCAGATATCATGCAACGAAAATATTTATCAGGCATCCGGTTGCGGTATCAAAAGCCCTTTCCTCTGTTTGCTATTTCAGGAACATTCTGTGCCTCGCTTTATTTTTAATTTACCGCAACGCACCAATACAAACCGATCAATTTTTTACGAGCACTATTTTTATCGTACAGGCGGCAATGATTCAAATTTAAAATTTACAACAGAAACATAACAATTCAAACCCTCAGTGTAGTAACATCAGATCGATTTACTTACACATTGGTATTATTTTTTATTATTCTAATTAAAAAAGTAAATGAAATACATTTTCTATATTCTATTATTCAGCAAATTAGTTGCCTGTAATAATAGCCACACAAACGGTTACTCAAGCAATTCTAAAACATCAGACAGTGGAAAAATTATTTCCCCGGCTGTTGAAGACGAACCTGTCTCTGATGTGATTGGCTGTTACATGAAAATAGTTGGACGTGATACTGCCATACTTATGCTTGAACAAAATGGTAAAGAGTACTCAGGAAAAATGCTTTATGATAATTACGAGAAAGATGGAAGCCGTGGTACGATAAAAGGAAAAGAAGAGGAAGGGATTTTAAAACTTTGGTATGATTTCAATTCAGAAGGGATGCATTCAGTAAGTGAAGTATATTTTAAAAAAGAAAATGGAAAACTTTTGCGTGGGGTAGGCGATATGGATACTAAAACAGATACAGCTTATTTTATATCAGGCATAAATTATTCAGATAAAGAAGCGTTTAACAAGGTTGATTGTAGATCAATAGAATGGAAATTAAAATCTTAGAAATCCACAATGCGAAAGATCAAATAAAATTATTGTGGAAATGCCTGAACAAGCTTATACCCCCATAGGATCACTATTAAAAGCAGCAGCGCAGCTAAGAAAACGATAAGTCTACGGTTCCTTCGCCTGATATGATATCGTTTTGAATGATGCATGGAATACTAATCATTAAATTTTGTGCCAATCAAAGAGTAGGGTTAAAAAGCCCCGCAAAAATTGCGGGGCGCTAATCAAAAACCATTAACCATTAAACCTTATCCTATGAAAATTCTTACTAAATGTAAATATTATTTCGATTTAAAGAACTTTTCTGACAAATTCTTGACACGAAACAACCGGCCTTCTACAAATTAGATAAAATAATCATTAACAGACTTTCCAGGCATTTCTTATTTTTTACAAATGGGAATTTGGATGCCCATTTCCTAATAGGTTTCGGTCTTAGCCCAGTTAAAATGACGAAACCTCGGCATCTCAAACAACAAACACACATAAAGTAATTATACCATATAGGCATGATTTTTAATCGCCATTAATGATATGGTTCGTAGTTGTATTTATTGGATACTGGTTCTTTGGGGGCTATTAATTGCCTCCTGTAAAGAAAAGAGCAATATAACCTTCAACGAACCTGTAATCACAAATGAAATTGATTCAAGCAATTTAATTGACTCAAGTGTAACGATTGTGGCGCTTCCCGATACTACTATTGATACTACTATTTATAAGGGTGGGCAAGGGATCAATACAGGATCAACTATACCAGACAGCCTTGTTGCCTTCGGTAAATCATTAGTAGGCACTCCGTATCTATATGCATCTTCTGATCCTCAAAATGGCTTCGATTGTTCTGGGTTTATAACTTATGTATTTAATCATTTCGGTATCGCAGTACCAAGGTCATCCGTTGATTTCACAAATGTGGGGATTGAAATACCAAAAGAGTTTGCCAGTCCTGGTGATCTGATTTTATTTACAGGCACTGACAGCACAATAAGGATCGTTGGTCATATGGGGATTGTAGAAAGCAATGAAAGAGGAACCCTGCTTTTTCTACATTCCACCTCGGGAAAAACTTATGGTGTTACGATATCCCCTTTAAAAGGTTATTATGAAGGAAGATTTGAAAAAGTGATCAGGGTATTTCCTCAAACTTATTTCGCGACGCCGTAAAATAATAGTTTATTGGTATTCTTTCACAAGTTTGTTGATATGTATAAAGCATAGAGACATGGCAATTAGTTGCTACAAATAAAATTTGAGGCAACACTATTAGCTATTTAAAAATGTTTAACTTTCTTAAATAGCTTTTTTTAAAGAAACATCCATCATAACAAATCCCGAACCATGTCATCTATAGTCGAATTGCTTATTAAAACATTTGGAAAAGATCATGTACTAACACACAATGAAGCAGCTGATCGTGTGGCAAGTAATTGGCGACAGCATGAAAACCTGGATTGTCTTGCTCTTCTTCGTCCAAAAACTATTGAGCAAGTATCAAAAATGTTACAGATCTGCAATGAATTTGATCAGCCTGTTGTACCACATGGTGGGTTGACAAATGTTGTTGGAGGAGTTGTAACTAAATCTCATGAAATCGCTTTGAGCCTGGAACGCATGAACCAGATCGAAGAGATCAATGTGCAGGATAAAACAGTAACCGTACAGGCAGGAGTTATCTTATCAGATCTGCAAAAAGGCTTTGGCCGACCAGGGACAACTTTTTCCACTTGACCTTGGTGCAAAAGGAACTTGCATGATCGGTGGAAACATTGCTTCAAATGCAGGCGGTTTGCAAGCATTGCGATACGGAGTGATGAGGAATTTGGTTCTTGGTTTAGAGGTGGTGCTGGCTGATGGAACAATTATTTCATCGATGAACAAAATGATGAAGAATAATGCCGGGTACGATCTAAAACAACTCTTCATCGGCTCTGAAGGTACATTGGGTATCATAACAAGAGCAGTTTTGAAAATGGAAGATCTGCCAAAGACAAGGTGTACAGCTTTTATTGCATTGGAAAGTTTTGAGAAGGCAGTTCAACTATTGCAATATGCAAAGAAGCAATTGAATAATGGGCTTACCAGTTTTGAATTGCTATGGCAGGATTATTATACGCTGTTGACATCACCACCTTCACCTTATTCACCGCCACTATCACAAACTTTTCCGTTTTATGTTTTAATGGAAACCCTCGGACAGGATGCAGAAAAAGATAAAAAATTGTTTGAGGAATTCTTGGAAAAAAGTTTGGAAGATGAGCTGATCGCTGATGCTGCTATTGCGCAGTCTCAACAAGAATTAGATTGGTTCTGGGGGATTCGTGAAAATGTTGAATTAGTATTTTCAGTGCATAGCCCTATTTTTTTATTTGATGTCAGTCTGGCGATCTCTGACATAGATGTCTATATAAAAAAGATCAGGGCAGAACTTCAAAACATTTGGCCAGATCTGCATTTTTATAGTTTTGGCCATATGGGTGATGGCAACTTGCATTTATTTGTAAGTTGTGGGAATGATGATACAAGTACAAGGCATAGGGTAGAAGAGATCATTTATAAGCCACTTCAGGAAATTGACGGATCTATAACCGGTGAACACGGAATAGGATTAGAAAAAAAATCATGGCTCCATTTAAGCAGGACCGCGGAAGAGATACAATTGATGAAAACGATCAAGAAAGCTTTTGATCCAAAAGGAATATTGAATCGCGGAAAATTGTTCTCATGAAAGATAATATCTTAACTCAATAAACTTTTGTTTATGAAGAATACATTTTTAATAATTATTCTGGTACAATTTCAATTGCTACTCTTTAGCCAGCAAAAAGTTATTCAATTGTATAAAGGAGTGGCGCCGGGTTCTGAAAGCTGGACATATAGTGAAAGATCTGATAGTTCAGTAATGCCCCTGGTCTATAATGTTTCGAAACCAACACTAACCGTGTACTTGCCTGATCCGAAGATCGCCACTGGTACATCTATTATTTTATGTCCCGGTGGTGGCTTTTATATTTTAGATATGAAAAATGCCAGCGTTGATGTAGCGAAGTGGCTGAACGAAAAAGGCATTACTGTGTTCCTTTTAAAATACAGGCTTGCAGAAATTTTTACTGATAAGCCAGTGCAGGAAGTTTATTCCCATATATCAAAAGGAGACCTGGAAGAAAAAACAAAACCTGTTATCCCTTTAGCGATCAATGACGGAAAAGAAGCATTAAAATATGTAAGGGCACATGCGGCTGAATATGGTATTTCACCTTCTCGTATTGGTATAATAGGTTTTTCTGCTGGTGCTGCCGTTTCTGAAGCAACAGCCATTTACTATACTCCGGAGACTCGTCCTGATTTCGTCGCGTCATTCTACGGCGCCCTTCCTTCGGCTTTTGATGGGCCGGTTCCTGCGGATGCACCGCCTATATTTCTTGCTGCTGCAAGTGATGATCAATTTGGAGCTCATACTAATACGGTAGCGTTATATTCAAAATGGGTCGCAGTAAAACGTTTGGCCGAACTACATGTTTATGCAAAAGGAGGACATGGTTTTGGAATGAAGAAGCAAAATCTTCCTGTTGATAATTGGACTGAACGTTTAATAGATTGGCTGACGATTAATGGATGGCTTGATAAAAAGAAATAAGGTGCGCAAATGATTTAATACCCGTTTTTCAATTCCCAGGGACAAACGAGTTCCAATATTTTTCAAATTCCTCTTTATTAATATTAGTTGTCTCGAAGTTTGTTCTGAAATTTTCTATAACCAAATTGTTATCTGTCCAATATCCATAATTTTTTTCCCATGGCATTATCATGATAGTTTTCCCGGAACTATCTAACCCGATCTCTCTGTTTGGGTAATAACTATCATTTTCGAATTCGATCAACCAAAAAGCAACTTTGTCAATTTTCTTTTCAAAGTCAGGATTGGCAATTGGGACAATAGATTCCAAAACAACTTTTGCTAATCTCTTACCAATATTTTCCTGAACCTTCTTCACTTTGGAATCAGGATATCTAAACTTTATATAAGTGTTGCTCATAATAACGAACCAAAGGTGAGGGTTTATTCTTTACCAATGTCTGCACAAAGGCTTTTCAACAAAGGCGTAATACTAAGAAAAATCTTGTTTTATTTGATTGATAGCTCGTCGTTTATCAAAGTTTTGAGCGTCTTAACCATTTCTTGCACAGTGTTTGCCAATAGGGAAGAAAATTGATTCCTTATGTTCTATGAAAAAATATACAAGTCTGTATTAGTCGATCGATTTACAGAACAAACCCGCAAGTTCATTAAGATCCTCCTCAGAGGAGAACGATTTCCAGGTGAATATAAAAACTGCAAAGACGCATTAGAGGGGATACAGAAACAATTATTGTGGGAAGAAAAAAGATCAGACTACAATGTTTCTGTTAGTGCCCCAGGTAAACTGTCCATCAGTATTCATAAACCCTAGATATAAAAGATATTCTTATACGTTGCCGTGGTGCGGAAAGTCAGGCAATACTTCAATAACAACTTATAAATTGTAATGATCAGTCTTCCTTGAATTTGATCTTGCTTGCCAGGTAAACGGGTAAGGTATTTACTGCTGATTGCAACTTCTCAATATTTTTTTTCTGCAATTCTTTATTATCGAGGCAATAATTATAATTCAAATACAGGTAATACATCAACATCCTGTTATAATCGTCTAATGTTTCATCGCGGACCATATCCAGTATTTTATTTTCAAAGGCCGCATGGTATTGGCTTTCAGATAGTGCTCTTCCCAATCTGCTGATATTTCCATAATAATGATGTTCCCCGGGGTTCTCTATACGTAAGCTGATTCCCAATAACAGATCAGTAACGTTAAAATCTAGGACTTCAAGTTCTTTGATATACGTTTTTCTTTCGGCCCAGGCATAACTTCCATCAATATTTCGTTCAAAATTATCATTCATTATATCGAGATGCGAACGCAGGAATATTTCCCTGTTAATTGTTTCAGCTGAAAGAAGAGCAATATTCATAGCATGTCTACGGGGACTAAGATCCTGGCTGCATCCCCCAACCACTATCCGACTTCTTTTTAATTCAAGTGCGATTTGGGGCGACTTATAACGCCGTACATATTCTTCGAATGCATCATTGCTTACACTAACATCTGCTAACGCCTCTTCAAGGGCCGCCCTGAAAAGTTCATTGAATTCATCATCGTTTTCTTTTAAGCGATCTGTCCTATCCAATCGCAACGAATCCCATTCATTATATTTCTTTCTATACTCTTTATACTTAGCTTCAGTCCATTTTCCGGAAAAATCCGGTCTGCCTGTTTTTGAATTGAGATAGATAAAAAAATCTGTCACCTTCGATTTCTCTTTAGGACGCTTGCCGGACCTGCCGCCGGTGCGCTGTGCATTTTCTTTAAATATTCCTACTGATGTATCAACCATGCAATCGGCATATTGTACTATGCGGGCATATCTTTCCGGCAGTGAAGGTTCAATGAAATTTGCAGTAAAATAAAAAGCACTGATTTGCTCTTCCACAAGTTTTGATCCTGGCCAATAATCAAATACCCATGTACCATTTAATGGTTTTAGAAACCGCTCTACGGTTTCGTTCAATGAAATTATACAGTAATGATCATTACTAAGTTCGACGCTGCTGAACCGGGTCACATCTTTGTCCTCATAATCCTTATAGTTAAATCTTACAACAAGCAGATCGGAATCTGATTTTGCCGCAGGATATTTCTTTACAAATTCATCAAAAGAAATATTAGCTTCAATATCACGAAGCGCAGCTTTTATATCTCCTGTATCGAGCTTTATATAATTCGCTTTTCCCTGTGCTTTGGCACGATACACTTTGTGCAGTTCACATGCTCTGAACCTGATATTCAGCGAATCAACAATATATTTAAGTTGCTTAATTGTGTTATCAGAATAAATGAGTCCGTTGCTTGATTTTGCAAACTCAGGGTTTTGTGCAAAAGATTGAAAGCTGAAGAGGATGACAAAACCCAAAACTAATTTTTTCATAAACGTAGGTTGGGTTACTTAAAATTAAAAAGACTTTTGATAATAACCGGCTATCAGACCAGGAAATAATCATTAAATAGTAAATTCAAACATTCAGTTAGATGCGGCCGCCATATTTATTGCATAAAGAAAGTACACGGCTTTTTGTTGATATGCTTTGCAAAATATCAAACGACATACCGACGAATTTGAATATCTATTGATTTTAGTTGAATAGAGATATTGCGTACAAGAGTGCGACGCACGGAAGCCAAATAGTAGTACAAAAGCCAGCTACATAATCCCCTCTCTCTCGCCTTATTTCGTTACCTTCGCCACCTCGAAAAATGAGGTATAAACGTACATGAAGAACATCCGTAATTTTTGCATTATCGCACATATTGACCATGGCAAATCCACCCTGGCTGACCGTCTTTTACAAAGCACCGGCACCATTAGCGACCGTGATATGATGGACCAGGTGCTTGATGATATGGACCTTGAAAGAGAGAAGGGAATTACCATCAAGAGCCATGCTATACAGATCAATTATAAACATAAGAACGGCAAGGAATATATCCTGAACCTGATCGATACTCCCGGCCATGTGGACTTTAGCTATGAAGTAAGCCGGGCACTGGCGGCCTGTGAAGGATGCCTGCTTTTGGTGGATGCTACTCAGGGTATTCAGGCGCAGACCATCAGTAACTTATACCTCGCTATTGAAAATGATCTTGAGATCATTCCTATCATCAATAAAATTGATATGGATGGGGCAATGGTGGATGAAGTGACGGATCAGATAGTGGATCTCGTAGGCTGTAAGCCCGAAACGATCCTATTGGCAAGTGCAAGAACAGGATTAGGTGTACCTGAGATCATCGATGCAATTGTTGAAAGAATTCCTTCCCCTGAAGGCGACCCGAATGCACCGCTGCAGGCATTGATCTTTGACAGCGTATTTAATTCTTTCCGCGGTATTATTGTTTATTACCGGATACTGAATGGTAAAATAAAGAAAGGCGATAAAGTAAAATTTGTTTCTACTGACCAGGAATATGATGCCGATGAAGTGGGTATTCTGAAATTGAAAATGTCTGAAAGACCTGAAGTACATTGCGGCGATGTGGGTTATATCATTACTGGTATCAAAGTGGCGAAAGAAGTAAAAGTGGGAGATACGATCACCGTTGCTTCAAATCCAAATCCGCAAATGGTACAGGGTTTTGAAGATGTAAAACCAATGGTATTTGCGGGAATATTTCCTGTGGACACAGATGATTTTGAAGAGCTGCGTGATTGTATGGATAAGCTGCAACTGAATGATGCTTCTCTTACTTACGAATTAGAAACCTCACAGGCTCTTGGGTTTGGTTTCCGTTGCGGTTTCTTAGGATTGCTGCATATGGAGATCATACAGGAACGTTTGGAAAGAGAGTTTAACCAAACTGTAATCACAACGGTTCCTAACGTTGGATTTACGGCCTTTACCACTAAAGGAGAACAAGTAACTGTAAATAACCCTACTGAGTTTCCAGATCCTGTAAAGACCGAGAGAATCGAAGAGCCTTATATCAAAGCGCAGATAATTTCAAAGCCTGAATATATTGGCAATATCATGACGCTATGTTTGGGTAAAAGAGGAATACTTATCAATCAGCATTACCTCACACAAACAAGAGTTGAGTTATTGTTTGAAATGCCATTGACCGAAATCGTTTTTGATTTTTATGATAAGCTAAAATCGCAAACCCGCGGTTATGCTTCTTTCGATTATCATCCGATCGGCTATCGTGAAAGTGATATCATAAAAATGGATATCCTTTTGAATGGCGATAAAGTGGATGCATTAAGTGCATTGATCCATCGTAGCCGTGCGCAGGAGTTTGGAAGAAAACTTTGTGAAAAATTAAAAG
>JBIOVR010000177.1:0-6282 GCA_044867875.1 Chitinophagaceae bacterium | reverse complement strand
AATGTGGCCAACAATTCCAACCTGGCCTCCGATCATTACACCTTTACCAACTTTTGTACTTCCGCTAATCCCACTTTGAGCTGCAACAACTGTACTGTTTCCTATTTCTACATTATGTGCGATCTGTATCAGGTTATCAAGCTTGGCACCCGATCTTATGATCGTAGAGCCGATGGTTGCCCTGTCAATAGTTGCATTAGCGCCGATCTCTACATAATCTTCAACTATTACATTACCGATTTGCGGCACTTTTTTAAAACTACCATCCGCTTGCGGTGCAAAACCAAAACCATCACTTCCTATTACAGTACCTGCATGAATGATGACATTACTTCCGATCATACAGTCATGGTAGATCTTTACACCCGGATGAATGATTGAATTATCTCCGACCTTTACATTATTACCGAGATAAACATTAGGATAAATTTTTGTGTTATTACCAACTTTTACATCGTCGCCGAGATAAGCAAACGCACCAATAAAAACATTTTGGCCATAAGAAGCAGTAGCAGAAATGTAAACTGGTTCTTGTACACCATTCAATTGCTGCTGCATCATTTGCTGATAAGTACTTAACAATTTTGCAAAAGCGGTATATGCGTCTGGTACGCGGATCAATGTTGCCGTAACAGGTTGCTTTAATTCCAATGCCTCATTGATAATGATAACTGATGCTTTGGTGCTGTATAAGTATTCTTCGTATTTGGGGTTGGCTAAAAAAGCAAGCTGGCCATCTTTTGCCTCTTCAATTTTTCCAAAAGAAGTGACAAAAATATTTGCATTGCCTTCTGTTTTGCCATTGATAAGTGCTGCGATCTGTAGTGCCGAAAAAGTCATCAATTTAGCTTTTAACTGTTAGTGAAAAGCCGTTAGCAAAGAAATTAGCTCACAGCTATCTTAAATAACAAATGTACTGTTTTTTAACCGGGCTGGCGAGATGCTGATGGATCAAAGCATTGTCAACTTTTGAAATATCTTTTACACTTCCATCTTTGAATAAAATATTAATCCTCTCGTCTTCCGGGTTATAAGTTGTATTTATTGCTTCACCGGTAAAAACGAAATAATCAGCTTCTTCATTGCTGATGCTGAACCTTTGCATTAACTCTTTTTTCTTTTCATTAACAAGTGAATTGTCAAACGAGTCGGCTTGTAGTTTGACTTTATAAAGTTTCCGGTCAACTAATCCCCTGCAAAGTGTTGATAGGATTTTATCCGGATGATCTATCCAGTTTTTTACGGTTGACATTACATCAAAATCATCAAGCCTGCAGAATGTGTCAAGATGTTCTTGCGTTTTATGGTCTGTGGAAGGATTTTGCAAAAAATAATTTAAGGCTAATGTTGCTGCTTCTGTTTTTATTTCTTTTGTAATTAATTCTTTTGCTCTTTGAATAATTTTTACCAACATCATTTCAGCACTGAGCACAGTTTTATGTAAGTACACTTGCCAATACATTAGCCTGCGAGAGACCAAAAATTTTTCAATAGAGTAAATAGCTTTTTCTTCTACCATTAACTGGCCGTTATGAACTGTCAGCATTTTTATAATACGATCATAGCCGATCACGCCTTCTGATACACCGGTAAAAAAACTGTCACGGGTCAAATAATCCATTCGGTCGACATCTACCTGCCCGGCGATCAATTGGTACAAGAATTTTTTGTGATACTTATTGGTGAAAATATCGATGACAGTTTGTAATTGTCCATTGAACTCTTTATTGAGCACTTTCATGATGAGCAGGGATATTGCTTCATGATGAACATCATTGATCAATTCTTTTTCGAGAGTATGTGAATACGGTCCGTGACCGATATCGTGTAATAAAATAGCAACCTTTGCACCGAGTTCTTCTTCAGGAGTAATTTCAATGCCTTTGTTCTTTAGCTCATTTAACGCATTACACATAAGGTGATAGGCGCCTAATGAATGATGCAGACGGGAATGAACAGCACCTGGATAAACAAGATGGGCAAATGCCATTTGGTAAATGCGGCGAAGCCGTTGATAGTAAGGATGAGCAATAATATCCAATATTAATGGATGATCGATAGTAATAAAACCATAAACGGGGTCGTTGATTATCTTCCTGGTGTTGGACATGTTGCTTTTTTGTTAAGGCAAGGCCGCAAAACTACAATAGCTGAAGTTATTAAACTAAATTTGAACTCTTCCCGTTTTAAACCGTCGAGTAGGATTACAGGAAGTTGGAGAGTGCGACGCAACAAAAGCTTAATAGTAGAACAAAAGTTGACTAAATAAAATAAAACCAAACTGAATGGCATTAGCAAAAATTCTCTGGGTGGATGATGAAATAGAAAGTCTGCAATCACAAAAACTTTTTTTAGAAAGCAAGGGCTACGAGGTACAAACACTAACGAATGGCTTTGACGCCATTGATTACGTAAAAGATAACCTTGTTGATGTTGTATTAATCGATGAAACAATGCCCGGCATTACCGGCCTGGAAACACTTGCAAAGATCAAAGAGGTAAGGCAGCAAATTCCAATAGTACTGATAACAAAAAATGAAACAGAGAACCTGATGAATGATGCCATCGGTTCACAGATCAGCGATTACCTGATAAAGCCGGTGAATCCTAACCAGGTATTGTTAAGTCTGAAAAAAATTCTTGATAATAAAAGATTAGTGGCTGAGAAAACAACAACGGCTTATCAACAACAGTTCCGCAATCTTTTTATGGCGCTAAACAGTAGTCCTGATCATAACGAATGGATGGATATTTATAAAAAGCTTGTGTACTGGGAACTGGAAATGGAAAAAAGTGATAGTCCTGAGATGCAGGAAGTATTGCAGAGTCAGAAGAGTGAAGCAAATACCGAGTTCTTTAAATTTATTTCACGGCACTATGCATCCTGGGTAAAACCCAAAAGTGGCGATGGTCCCGTGATGTCACATACTTTGATGCAGTTTAAAGTGCTGCCCCATTTGGAAAAAGGAGTACCATTGTTTTTTATTTTGGTAGATAATCTTCGTTTTGATCAATGGAAAGCGATACAACCGATGTTTGCTGAGAGCTTTCGTATACTTGAAGAGGATAGCTTTTACAGTATTCTTCCAACTGCTACCCAATACTGCCGCAATGCAATTTTTGCAGGCATGTTACCAGTTGATATTGAAAAACAATTTACAGTTCAATGGAAAAATGATGACGAGCAAGGCGGAAAAAATTTACATGAAGAAGAATTTTTCAGGGCACAATTAAAAAGATTGGGCAAAGGTGATTTAAAAGTTTCTTATACTAAAGTGGTGAATAACCAGGCAGGGCTTGATCTGCAAAATAATATTCATAACCTGCTGGGCAATGATCTGAATGTGATCGTTTATAATTTTGTTGATATGCTTAGCCATGCAAGAACTGAAATGGAAGTATTGAAGGAACTGGCAAGTGATGAAATGAGTTATCGTAGTCTTACAAGGAGTTGGTTTGAGCATTCGCCGCTACACCAGGCATTGAAAAAAATAGCTGATAAAAACATTAAAATTGTTTTGGCCACCGATCATGGAAGTGTAAAAGTGAAAACTGCATACAAAGTGGTAGGAGATAAACAAACAACTACTAATCTTCGTTATAAACATGGCCGCAATTTGAATTATGAACCCAAAGAGGTGCTTGCTTTCCGCGATCCTAGAGAGGCAGGATTGCCTGTGCCAACTGTAAATTCATCGTTCATTTTTGCGAAGGAGGACGGATTCTTATGTTATCCCAATAATTATAATTACTACGTGAATTATTACCGCAATACTTTTCAACACGGCGGAGTGAGCATGGAAGAAATGATCGTGCCGGTGATTAAGATGCAGAGTAAGTAAGTCAAAATTCAAAACTAAAAACTTAAAAGTTGTGGATAAGTACAAATTGATGCTCCAGTCGTTATTTTTACTTTTGATTTTTAATTTTTGACTTAATGAAATACACACAGACCACTCTTGATAAATTAGAAACTATTGTTGAAGAAGCCGGCTATGTGCTTCGCTATGAAAGAGGCACTTTCCAAAGCGGGTATTGCATACTGGAAGAACGAAAAGTAGTTGTACTGAATAAATTTCTCCAACTCGAAGGCCGCATTAATACAATGCTTGATCTGATCCCCCAATTAGGGATCGACATTGAATCATTGACTGAAGAATCAAAAAAATTATATAAAGAAGTATTAGTGAAATCCCAGGCAGAAGCAAAATGATCTTCCATTTCATTTCGATCTGATTCCAACTTTGTTGTTCGTATTTTTGTTCAGTGACTTGTCCGCCACTTAAAATAACTTTCCTCGGTTCCGGTACCAGCGCAGGTGTCCCTATGGTAGCATGCGATTGTGAAGTATGTACCTCTCCTGACGAAAAAGATACAAGACTTCGGCCAAGTATAATGGTGCAATCACCTACAACAACTATTGTAGTTGATACCACACCTGATTTTCGTTACCAGATGTTGCGTCAAAAAGTAAAAAAACTGGATGCCGTTCTTTTCACTCATCCGCATAAAGATCATATTGCCGGGCTTGATGATGTAAGGGCTTTTAATTTTTTTTATAAACCTGTGATGGAAATTTATTCTAATACATTAACTGAAGCAGCAATCAAGAGAGAGTTCCCATATGTATTTACTGAAGAAAAATATCCCGGTGTTCCTGTAGTAAATTTAAATACGATCACCCACGAACCATTTATGATCGGAGATATTCCTGTGCAACCGATCTTGGTTTGGCATCTTAAAATGCAGGTGTTTGGTTTTCGGTTTGGAAAGTTTACATACATCACAGATGCTAACCGCATAGAGGAAAGTGAAAAAGAAAAAATAAAAGGAAGCGAGGTCATGGTGCTAAATGCACTGCGCAAGCAACATCATATTTCCCATTTTACCTTGGCTGAAGCGATTGATGTTGTTCAAGAATTAAAAATTCCAAAAGCATATTTCACACATATTTCTCATCAGCTTGGCCGGCATGAGGAAATTGAAGCCGAATTACCAGATGGCATTCATCTTGCACATGATGGGCTTGTGCTGGAGTTTTCATGAAGTGGAAACCTGACCAGAAAAGAAAGAAGAAGAAATAATCCAAGTCAATATTCTGACGAAGTTTGTCCGTTTAAAGTATTATCCATTATTTTCATTCCTGAATTTTCATAGAATAAGGTTTAATGGTTAAAAGCCCGCAGTTTCCACTGAGGGCTTTTCTTATTATTTGTTTCCCCAACTTTGCATAAAGCGATTATAAAAAAGCTAACATCTGTTAGCTTCTCAAAAATTCTACCTACCTTGCAGCGCAAATTATTAGAACAGGTCTTTATAAAAGAAAGGAGCAATAATGGATTTTCAGCCAAGTGAAATAACACAACACGCCGCACAAACAGCCCGGGGCTTTGCACAGCAATTTATCAAGCCATATGTAATGGAATGGGATGAATCGCAGGAATTCCCTGTTCAATGTTTTAAAGAATTAGGAAAGCTAGGGATGATGGGAGTGTTAGTGCCTGAGAAATATGGCGGGGCAGGCTTAAGTTATTTTGAATATAAAATTATCATTGAAGAAATATCAAAAGTTTGTGGCTCTATCGGTTTAAGTCTTGCTGCGCATAATTCACTTTGTACGGGGCATATTTTAAGTTTTGCAAACGAGGAGCAGAAGAAAAAATATTTACCAAAACTTGCGACGGCAGAATGGATAGGCGCATGGGGATTGACCGAACCCGGTACAGGCAGTGATGCAGGTAATATGAAATGTGCTGCAGTAAAAGATGGAAATGATTGGATGATCAATGGAACAAAGAATTGGATCACTCATGGAAAGAGTTGTGACGTAGCGGTTGTGATCTGCAGAACGGGTGAACCAAGATCAAAAAATAATGCAACCGCATTTATTGTTGAAAAAGGAACTCCCGGTTTTAGTGGTGGCAAAAAGGAGAACAAACTTGGAATGCGTGCAAGTGAAACTGCAGAGATGATCTTTGATAATTGCAGGATACCAGATACAAATCGTTTAGGCGAAGTGGGAGATGGGTTTAAACAATCATTAAAAGTTTTGGATGGCGGAAGAATTTCTATTGCATCACTTGCATTAGGTATTGCGAAAGGTGCCTATGAAGCAGCATTGAAATATTCACAGGAACGTTATCAATTTGATCAACCGATCTCAAATTTCCAGGGGGTGTCTTTTAAACTGGCAGACATGGCAACTGAAATAGCTGCATCAGAATTGTTGATATTGCATGCATGTGATCTGAAAGAGCGGGGGCAACAAATGACAAAGGAATC
>JBIOVR010000176.1:0-2106 GCA_044867875.1 Chitinophagaceae bacterium | reverse complement strand
TATCATTTTTATTCAAACGAACAAAACGATCGTCACAACCAACCCATACACCAGCCAGTAACTGGGGAGTGTATCCCATGAACCAGGCATCGCTATTATCATTTGTAGTTCCTGTTTTGCCCCCCATTTCTGCAGCGCCTAAACGATTTCTTAATCCGGCAGCTGTTCCAATATCAACAGTGCCCTGCATCATTCGAACCATTTTATAAGATGTGATCTCGTTTATAGCTTCTTTTCTGTTCACACTATAATCGAATCTTTTTATCACATTGCCATTCCTGTCTTCAATACGGCTGATATACCAGGGCTTTGTTGAAAAACCACGACCAGCAAAAACTGTATAACCCCAAAGCATTTCATATAAAGAGAGATCGCAGGCGCCAAGTGCATTTGCAGGATAAGCGCCAATATCTGTTGGGATACCAATCCGACTAACAAATTCTTCAAACGCCCTGGGTGTTACTTGTTTCATTATATATGCACTTGCACAGTTTTTTGAAAAAGCTAATGCAGATGCCATTGTCATAGTACGGCCGGTGCATGATTTTGATGTGGCTGGTACAAGTCGATTGCTACCAAAATCTTGTTGCACATCTTCCACGGGTGTCTCAGGAGAAAAGCCACGTTCCTCTATCGCTTGTGCATATAAAAACGGTTTTATAGATGAGCCAACCTGTCTTTTCGTTTTTATATTAACATGATCGTATTTAAATGTTTTGAAATTAACGCCACCGACCCATGCTTTAATTTCTCCTGTTACAGGATCCATTGCCATAAAAGAGGCCTGCATTACTTGTTTATGATATTTAATAGAGTCATAAGGACTCATTATGGTATCTTTTTCACGTTTGGCATTCCATGCAAATACTTTCATCGGTACTTTCTTTTTGAATGCACGTTTGATCTCATCATCATTGAATCCATCATCTTTCATATTGGCCCATCGATCGCTGTTTTTCATTGCCGACTGGATCACATTTTCAAAATCGCCCCAAACGGATCCGTTTTTAATATTGCCGGTTGCATTTAAATATTTCTGCATGGTTGGCATCCATTGAGCAATTGCTTCTTCTGCATATTCCTGCATGCGTGGATTGATGGTAGTGTAAATTTTCAAACCATCATCATAGATATCATAGGTATCACCATCTGGTTTTTTTATGCCTTTCAAAATTGTTTTCAGATCCTCACGCAATACTTCACGGAAGTAGGGGGCATAACCAGTGTTCTCATCCAATTTTTTAAAATTGGTTTCAATCGGTTTCGTTCTTAATTTATTAAACTCGGTCTCAGTGAGCTTATTATTTTTTACCATTTGTTTCAGCACGACATTTCTCCTGTCAAAAGCAGCCTTATAATTTCGCTGGGGATTATAAAGACTGTTACCTTTTAACATACCGACTAATACAGCGGCTTCTTCCACTTTCAATCTATCAGGTTCTTTTTGAAAGAAAGTAAGGCTTGCGTTACGAATACCATATACATTATTTCCGAATGGGACTGCATTCAGATAAAGTGCAATGATCTCTTCCTTGGTAAAATTTCTTTCAAGCTTGACAGCAATGATCCATTCTTTCAATTTTTGTATAACCCGAATGGCTTTACTTTTTCTTTCATGATCAAGAAGTGCTTTTGCTAATTGTTGAGTAAGGGTACTGCCACCACCTTCACGACCGAGTAACACAACTGCACGGAGAGTAGATTTAAAATCGATGCCGGAGTGATTATAAAATCTTTCATCTTCGGTAGATACCAGTGCATCTATAACATATTTTGAAATGTCTTTATATTCTACATTGCTCCTGTTACCTTTTTCCAGGTAATACTTTCCCATCAGGGTACCATCATCGGCAAATACTTCAGTGGCCTGTAGTATACTTGGGTTTTCCAATTTCTTTAATGATGGCATTGGGCCAAACATTCCCCAACTTGCAAGCAATATTAATAGTATAAAGGCAATAAATCCGCCGAAGAAAATTTGCCAGAAGATTTTTACACTCCGTTTCATGATGTATGGTTTCAGTGAAAGATGAAAAAGACCTCAAATAAAATACCACAATGTATTTCAAAGCTAATAAAATAGAAAGGCTTTGATAAAAAGGAATC
>JBIOVR010000175.1:0-4630 GCA_044867875.1 Chitinophagaceae bacterium | reverse complement strand
GGTGTCAGCAGGTCGTCGCACGTGCCGAGCAACACCCGCGCCCGGTCGCGGACCGTCGCGAGGAACGCGCGCACCAGGCTGGTCTTGCCCTTGCTTTCGCCATTCTCTCTTTCCACGCTACATACTCTTCATATCCACCTTTAAATTCTTTTATTTCATGATCTACAATTTCCCAGATCTTGTTGGCTGTTTTAGAAACGAAATACCGGTCGTGACTTACTAAAACAAATGTTCCCTCATATTTATTCAGTGATTCGATGAGCAATTCACAACTGTGCATGTCGAGGTGATTGGTTGGCTCATCAAGCAAAAGAAAGTTGGCTTTGCTAATAATTGTTTTTGCCAATGCAACTCTTGCTTTTTCACCACCACTCAATACTTTTATTTTCTTCTCTACATCATCACCGCTAAAAAGAAAACATCCAAGCAGCGTTCTGAGTTCAAGCTCAGTTTTCTGGCTGCCGGCCTGCATCATTTCGTCGATCACAGTATGGTTCACATCCAATGCTTCTAGCTGGTGCTGCGCATAAAAACTTTCTTCAATATTGTGTCCCCATTTTCTATTGCCTTCGAATGATTCTATACCCGCAATGATGCGAAGCAATGTTGATTTGCCTTTTCCATTAGCGCCGATCAATGCGATCTTATCTCCACGTTCTATTTCCGCTGAAGAATTTTTTACAATCACGTTTTCGCCAAATTTCTTTGTGATATGATTTAATTCAACTAAAACTTTGCCGGGAGTTTTATCAAGACGGAAATTGATCTTGATATTGGGTCTTTCTATTTCAGGTTCTTCGATGCGTTCAAGTTTATCTAATTTCTTGATAAGACTTTGCGCCATCGCAGCTTTACTTGCTTTTGCACGGAAACGCTCTACCAGTCTTTCATTTTGTCGAATATAATCCTGTTGGTTTTCAAAAGCTTTTTGCATAAGCTCCATCCGGGTTGCTTTCTCTCTTTCATAATAATCATAATTGCCGGAGTAAATATGAAGCTGCTGCTGGTAAAGCTCAACGATCTTTGTCACCATTCTGTTCAGGAAATATTTATCGTGACTTACGATAACAACTGAACCAGGATAATTCAGCAAATATTTTTCCAGCCATTCTATGGAAGGAAGATCAAGATGGTTCGTAGGTTCATCCATTAATAAGAGATCAGGTTGCTGTAAGATCATTTTAGCCAGCAACACTCTCATTCTCCATCCTCCGCTGAATTCTTTATAAGGTCTTTTCAAGTCTGCATTGGCAAAACCAAGACCCTGTAATATTTCCTCTGTCTTGTGGTGAATATTATAACCACCGAGTGTTTCTAATTCATGCAATCTATCGGTGTAATCATGCAATGTTTTTTCATCCCCGGTTTTCTCCAATTCATGTCCAAGTATCTCAATTTCTTTTTCCAACTGTTGTACTCTTTCGAAAGCGCTGAGTGCTACTTCAAAAATGGAGTCGTTGGTATCAAAACTTAATAGATCCTGGTGCAGGTAACCGATAGAAGTGCCCTTGCTTTTTTCAACTGTTCCTGCTGATGGCAAGTATTCGCCAACAAATAGTTTGAGTATTGTTGATTTGCCGGTACCGTTATAGCCGATCAAGCCAATTCTCTCACCCGGTTGTATATGCCAGGTTGCATCCTCCATAAGAGCACGGGAGCCAAATTCAAAAGTCACGTTAGTAAGTCCTGCTAGCATAATTTATTTATGAGGCGCAAAATTAGCTATAAAAGCCCATTAAAATTTTGTTGAAATCAATGAATTTCTTGTATTCAAACCTCCCGTGGTTACCTTTGACAAAATTTTTCTCCTTATGAAGAAACTTCTCCTGGTAGTTGTTGTTCTGGTAATTGCATTGGTCGGTGCCTGGTATTTTGGATTATTTAAAGGAAAGGGTAGTCCTTCCGGCCCAAAACCAGAAGGATTAACAGTAAGCAAGCATAGTAATAGTTTTAACGAATCGATGAGCAAAACAATGGATTCCTATTATGCCCTTACTGAATCTTTTGTGAATTGGGATACGGTAAAGATCAATACATCCTTAGCTGACTTTAGAACTTCTGTCGATAGTCTTCGCATACAGGAAATGGAAAAAGATTCGGCCATCTATCCAACTGTTCAAAGTCAATGGGAATCGATAAAGGCTGAGATCAGCGGTATGCAGGCAGATACGTCGCTTTATGAAAGAAGGGAAGATCTTAATATGCTATCGCAACAGTTGTTTGACCTGTTGCGTATCGTAAAATATGATGCAGCAAAAGTTTTTTACCAGGAATGCCCGATGGCGCTGAATAATTATGAATCGTCTGCATTTTGGTTAAGTGCAAATAGCGAAACCAAAAGCCGCCGCAATCCATACCTGGGCCTGCATGATCCGAAATATGGAAAAGCTATGCTCACCTGCGGTACCACGAGAGACTCTATAAATTTTGCAACTGCGCCAACCGGAAATTAATTCGTTTGTTAATGGATCTATGCTTAAGAAAACAGTAGTTATTTTATTGGCCTTAATTCCTTTTCTTGTTTTTTCGCAAAACAAGCAAGGTGCAGCGTCTGGCAGATCCGATAATCATCGGGTTACACTCAATGGATATGTTCGTGATAGTCTTTCCGGTGAACTGATCATCGGCGCCACCATTACAATAAACGGCCAGGGGAAAGGGGTCACAAGTAATCAATATGGTTTCTATTCCATTACACTTGATTCGGGAACTTATAATATCAGCATCTCCCATGTTTCTTATGCACAAAAAACGATAGAATTTATTTTCGATACTGATAAGTCTTTAAATTTTGACCTGCTTCCGAGGTCTGCTCTCAATACTGAAGTGATCGTTTATGCAAACCGTCGACGTGATGCAAATGTGAAGAATGCAGAAATGGGAAAAATTGATCTTTCGATCGAGCGAATAAAAAATATTCCGGCCTTTATGGGTGAAGTGGATATTTTAAAAGCAATTCAATTATTACCAGGAGTAAGAAATGCAGGTGAGGGTAATGCAGGATTTTATGTTCGTGGTGGCGGACCGGATCAAAATCTTATTATGCTGGATGATGCTGTGGTTTATAATACAGGTCATCTTTTCGGGTTCTTTTCAATTTTTAATTCTGATGCAATTAAAAATACTTCATTGATCAAAGGTGGAATGCCTGCACAATATGGCGGTCGTCTTTCTTCCGTCCTTGATGTGGCAATGAAAGATGGTAACATAAATAAGTTCCAGGTAGAGGGAGGGATAGGACTTATCGCATCACGTCTTTCGATACAGGGCCCTATAAAAAAAGATAAAGCCTCCTTTATTGTTTCTGCAAGAAGAACTTATATTGATGCAATTGTAAAGCCCTTCGTTAAAAAGACAAGTGATTTTTATGGATCCGGCTATTACTTTTATGATCTGAATGCAAAAGTGAATTATAAGTTCACTGAAAAGGATCGCTTGTATCTCAGCGGTTATTTTGGAAGAGATGTTTTTGATTTTAATAACGTAGCTCGTTCTTTCCGCTCAAATATTCCATGGGGAAACAGTACGGCATCATTAAGATGGAATCACGTTTTCAATAAACGATTATTTGCAAACACTACTGCTGTTTATAATAATTATAAATTCAAATTTGCAGCTGCGCAAAATAATTTTGAACTCTCACTAGCATCAGGTATTCGTGATCTCAACCTGAAAACAGATTTTGATTATTATCCTTTGCCACAGCATAAGATAAAATTTGGCGGATTATACACCTATCACAAATTCATTCCCAATATTCTTTCCGGTAAACAGGACTCTGTGCTTTTTGAACCCAACAATGAAACCGAAAAGTATGCAAGTGAGTTTGCTATATATGTACAGGATGATTGGGAGATCAGCGATAAAATAAAGATCAATTATGGTATTCGCTATAGCACTTTTATACAGATCGGCCCCTATACAAAATATGCAAGAGACGTTGATGGAAATAAACTGGACAGTACAGTATATAAAAGTTTTGAACCCGTAAAGACCTATGGCGGCTTTGAGCCACGCATCACAATTCGTTATGCTTTGAATGATGAAACATCCATCAAAGCGGCTGTGAATCGCAATTACCAATACATCCATCTAGTAAGTAATGCCGGCAGCACATTGCCTACCGATCTCTGGGTGCCGAGCACTTATATTGTAAAACCACAAATAAGCTGGCAATACACGGCGGGACTGTTTAAAAATTTTGCACAGAATAAGTATGAGACATCTGTCGAGGTGTATTATAAGCAGATGGAAAACCAGGTCGAATACTCCGAAGGTTATACACCATCATTAAAAGATCCCGAAGAAGAATTTGTATTCGGTGACGGATGGAGTTATGGCGCTGAGTTTTTTATAAATAAAACAAGAGGCAAACTGAACGGATGGATCGGTTATACACTTTCCTGGACATATCGAAAATTTCAACAACTAAATAACGGTGAGAAATTTCCTGCTCGTTACGATCGTCGTCATGATATGAGTATTGTTGTTAACTATGACCCCGGAAAAAAATGGAGGTTTGGAGCTGTGTTCGTTTATGGAACCGGCGCTGCCACGACTATGCCCGAAAGATTTTATATCATTGAAGGTGTGTTGACACAGGAATTCAGTAAAGTGAACCAGTACCGGC
>JBIOVR010000174.1:0-2266 GCA_044867875.1 Chitinophagaceae bacterium | reverse complement strand
AACTGCCCATTTTTCTCTGGTCTGTTTTTATATCATTGTTCCTGGTGCTTATTCTTACAGATATGCCAGCAATGAATGTTCTTGTTGCGGTTCTTTTTTTTGCTGTACTATTCATGGTTGTTACAAGCCGTATCGTTATGGCGCAGTCAATGATCAGTAATGTAGTATCACAAAATCAGCGGGGAAGCTTTATGAGTGTAAATGGCAGCATGCAGCAATTGGGCCAAGGCATGGCTTCGTTAGTAGCAGGAGCAATTGTAAAAACAAATAAAGCAACACATCAACTAGCAAACTATAATTGGGTAGGGTATCTAAGCATAGCTGTTTTAATTGTTGCTGTGCTAATAGGGAATAAGATATTCAAATCAATTGATAAAGCTGCAGACATTCCTTCCGGCGAAGAACAACCGCTTAAATCCAACGAGTTGCAGCTTGATATTATAGAATAACTATTTATATTTAGTACTTAGACAAAACCGTCGGAGCTTTGACCTGGTGAGTGCAGTCATGGTTTTATTTTATTAAAATAAAAAATTGATCATGCATTCGCCAACACAAACTGCATTACCAGTTCTGCAAAATGAAAGATCAGATATACTTGATGTGCTTCGCGGTTTTGCTTTGCTCGGTGTTTTATTAGATAACATTTTTGGGTTTACCGGTTGGGGCTTTCTTACTCAACCGATGAGGGAGGCTCTTCCCACCTGGCCTGCAGATGGAATTGTCGGGTTAAGTGAGCTTACTTTTATCAATGGAAAATTTTACAGTCTTTTTTCATTGTTGTTTGGCATTGGATTTTCGATCATTTTAGTACGTAACGAACAAAGAGGGATAAATCCATTAAAAATATTTTATCGTCGATTATTTATTTTATTGTTGATCGGCGCAGCACATTTATTTCTATTATGGGAAGGTGATATACTTTTTTTATATGCATTGATCGGAATGATATTGCCATTATTCAGAAAATTCTCAGATAAAGCATTAGTGGTTACAGCGGCTGTCTTAATCCTTTCGCCAATTATCTTAGATTGTATTTATATATTATTTCATGCAAAACCAGGTGATGGACTTGAAAGACTTGCCATGTCAATCGATATAAAAAATCAAGTTCCCACAGATAGTACATACGCAACCTATTTGTACAAACGAGGAAGTGGTTTCCACGAATGGCGCAATTGGCAAGCCTCCGGCTGGGCTTACCGTTATTCTTATATTCTTGACAGTAATCGTATTCCTAAAGTGCTTGGAATGTTTTTGCTTGGATTTTATGCAGGAAGAAAAATGATCTATGCCAATCTTGAAAATTATGTTTCACTTTTTAAAAAATTACGTCGCTGGGGCTTTATTATTGGTATTCCTGCTGCTATTGTATGTAGTTATTTTGAAATTTTCCAACAAGGGATACCAAACCCAATAGGGCTAGGACATACATTTTTCTATGCCATCAGTGTTGTTCCACTTTGTCTTGCTTATACTTCAGTTATTTGTTTGCACTGGATAAAAAAGAAAGGGAATAGTAAATTAAAAGTGCTGGCTCCGCTTGGCCGAATGGCGCTGACAAATTACCTAATGCAAACAATTATTGGCATTACTCTTTATTATGGAGTTGGCTTTGGATTTGGCGGTAATATAGGTCCGGCAGTTTTTGTTCCTATTGGAATAGCTGTTTATGCATTACAAATTTTTTATAGTAATCTTTGGTTTAAATATTTTAATTACGGGCCAATGGAATGGATCTGGAGAATGGTGACTTATGGAAAAAGATTACGGATTTTGAAAACAAAAAATACATGAAGATAGAATTGATTAGTATAATGTTTATACTTTTCACTAGCTGTCAATCCAGGTCAAACAAAAAAGTTGATATAGATGATTTTACCAAGGATAATATGAAAGAAGAATTGCTATCATTGGAAAGAAAGTGGTTGGATGCAGAGTTTGCTTTAGATACCGCTTATGTCTCCACATTAATGGATTCTACTTTCATCGATATTTCAATCGATCATATTTCAAATAAACAACAGGCACTAAAAGGAATGTATAATAACATAAGTGCAATGCGGAAAGACAGTATTTTTTTGGATTCACTGAAGTTTGAGGACATTACAGTAAATCTTTATGAAAATTTTGCTGTAGTATCCCTTGTCACTCATTCGTACAAAAAAATAAAGGCAAACCAACAGAAAAAAGAATGAGATTTTATGATGTTTGGATAAATCGAAATGGAAAATGGAAAGCTGTGTCATCGCAGGGGACAACTCTT